>CAZJQZ010000017.1:0-27688 GCA_964548045.1 uncultured Dehalococcoidia bacterium
GGCTAATGGGGCCTTCGAGCCTTCGAAGATAATCGAAACATACCAGAGATTTCACAATCTTATCGAGCCTTATGTGATCGGAGAAAACGGGGAAAACGAAGGACATACTTTTCTGAATTCCTCTCAGGAATTTGAAACCTCTCTCGATTACCTGATCGACCACGTGCAAGATCGATACGAAACAGTCCTCGAATTTGTAGCCGATCAGGGATAGCATATTGGAAGCGCACAGTAGTCGGAGTTCTGGAGAGTCAGGAAGGATGGGGTAGGTCGGATGATTCCGTCCTTGTTCCCATCACCTCGGTTATGAATCGGCTTGATCCGCAGCGGACCAGTGAGGGGAACCATATTATCAGTTCCATTTATCTGCAGTCGGTCAGCGAAAGCCAGAACGATCTCGCCATCGCTCAGGTCACCGAAGTACTGCGGGATGAGCACCGCATTCCTCTGGGTGATGAGGACGACTTCAATATTACCAGTATGCAGAATATTGAGGAAACGCTGACCGAGACCAGCGATACGCTCACCATTTTATTGACAATCACAGCGGCTATTGCCTTGCTTGTTGCCGGTTTAGGAATAATGAACATTATGCTGGTCTCTGTTACCGAACGGACCCGTGAGATTGGTATCCGCAAGGCGGTAGGAGCCAAGCAGTGAAACATATTATTGCAGTTCCTATTGGAAGCTACGACTATCAGCGTTATTGGCGGATTGATCGGTATTGGCGCGGGAATCGGAGCCTCTAGACTTCTCTCGGGATCAATCACTATGAATTTCTCAACTATAGAGACTGTGATTACACCGGAAACGGTAATAATAGCCTTCCTTGTGGCTTTGGGTGTGGGAATTGTGGCCGGCGTCTATCCGGCCTTTAGAGCCTCACGACTCAACCCCATAGATGCACTCAGGTATGAATAATTGCTCCCCCCTCATTTTACGAAAGAGGTGCGTAGCTTTGCCGCGCACCTCTTTCTATCAACTCAAAAGATAACCAGATTTGTTTGACAACGAAGCTTACCAGCGAATAAGATATGGGCAGGTTTAAAACCTGCCCCCTACCGTCATGCAGGAGGAGTGGAGCAATGAGATTTTGGCAAAAGGGAATAAGTATATTCGCGATTATCACAATCAGCCTGACCATATGTGCCTGTGGCAGTAATGATTCACAAGACACCCCGGAACCTCAAGAAAGCCAGACTTTCGAAGTACAGCGAGGTAATCTAACAACAATGATCAGCGCATTCGGAAACGTCTCGATGCCTCATCAGGCGAATCTGGTTTTCGGCATCAACGGCACCGTCGAGGAACTCAATGCTGAATTCGGCGATACGGTGAAGAAAGGAGACATACTGGCCAAACTCGATATCGCTTCTCTGGAGAGATCCGTTCAAAAAGCTGAAATCGATCTGCGCACAGCGCAGATAAATCTGGATCGAGCCAGTTCAGATGCTAATATACGTAAAGCCGAAGCAGCGGTAACGAGCGCCAAAGTCTCGTTGGCAAGTGCCGAGGAAGCCCTGAAGCAGGCCCGGGACTTCACCGCATCCGATGCCGAAACCAATCTGGAAAACGCTCAACGGAATCTGGCCAGCGCCCGGAAAAATGCGCAACTCAATATCGCTGCGGCCGAAGAACAACTCAAAGATGCCAGGGACGTGTGGGGTGATTTTGTGCAGGCAAATATGGAGATACTGGAAGCACCACGCATTGCCACCCAGGAAGCGGAGCTTAGAGATGATATCGAGGATGCGGAGAAGAACCTGGAAATCGTTACGGAAACAGCCGATACTTCCATCGCTACCGCAGAGACCAGTCTTAGCAATGCCGAGAGATCTCTGGAGAATGCGCCAGTTGATGTTCAGCAGAAGGAAGCTGCTGTAATCAGTACCGGGGCTACGCTGGCTCAGGCTGAGAATGAACTGGCCTATGTTCAGAACGGACTGGATATAGAGTTGTTGGAGATAAATATTGATAAAGCCCTGCTCGCGATGGAGGAAGCTCAGGATCGGCTTGATGATGCTACCATCGTTGCACCCTTCGATGGCACCATCGCCAGAGTGAATATCGTCATCGGGGATGAAGTAATGGCCAGTACAATTGCTATGCAACTGGTGAATACAACAGAGGTAGAGATTGATGCCGATGTTGACGAGATTGATGTTGCCAAACTTGAAATCGGGCAAAATGCCGAAATCGATGTTGATGCTCTGCAAGGTACTACACTTAACGGTAAAGTAACAGCAGTATCGCCCGTAGGCTTAAACCAGTTAGGACTGATCACCTATGATCTCACTGTGGAAATATTTGATTCGGCCAGTTTCAATCTGAAAGACGGCATGACAGCTTCCGCCGATATTGAAGCGGTAATAGCTAAAAATGCGATCCTGATACCCAAGGCCGCGATCACCAGAGATCGAGCAGCCGGCATCCAAACAGTCACCGTGGTAAAAGATAATGGTGAAGAGGAAGTACGTGAGGTGCAGACTGGCGCCAGCGATGGAAAGCTGACAGAAATAACCTCAGGGCTTGAAGAAGGCGATCAGATTGTCTCAAGTGTAAGCATCAATATTTCTAGGGATTCTCAGGGTTCATCAGATGATGGCGATACAGGTTCCGGAGATGTCGATGTTATGGCGTGCGTTGGTGAAATAATGGGGAATGAGGAGCTTACAGCTTGCTTTGGGAAAATGATGGAAATGGGGGAGGAGATGGGGATCGACCCGAATGAATATGGCGGAGAAATCCCCTGGGATGAAATTGAATATTGGGCGAATGATGATACGGGTGAAATCACCAAAGATATTAAGGACTGTCTCAATATCATGCTGGAGAACCGCGATTGTCTCGATGCACTGACTAAAATGGCAGAGGAAATGGGGATCGATACCAGCAATTTCAACCCGGGCGATATGGGCGGATTTGGAGGAATGTAGGTAGCTTGCCATGATCAGAATGCAGGGTATCACCAAAACCTACAGGATAGGGAAAATCGAGGTCGATGCTCTTCGGGGCGTGAACATTGAAATTGGGCCCGGAGAACTGGTAGCCATTATGGGGCCTTCCGGTTCGGGGAAATCGACTCTGATGAACATCGTCGGGTGCCTGGATCAGCAGTCTTCCGGTATCTATGAGCTCGATGATGCCAATATCGGCAAACTGAACGATAATCAACTTGCCGATATCAGGAATAAAAAAATCGGATTCGTATTTCAGAATTACAACTTGCTGGCACGGACCTCTGCCCTGGCCAATATCGAATTGCCGCTTATCTACAGCGGAGGCAATAATCGAAGGAAACGCGCTCTTGAAGCGCTGGAACGTGTGGGCCTTTCCGATAGAGCAAAGCACAAGCCAAATGAACTTTCCGGAGGTCAGCAACAGCGGGTATGCATTGCGCGAGCCCTGGTTACCAATCCTGCCATAATCCTGGCCGATGAACCTACCGGAAATCTTGATACCCGCACCGGGCATGAAATCATGGAAATGTTCAAAGAACTGAATCAGAAGGACGGCATCACCATAATAATGGTCACTCACGAGCGAGAGATCGCTGAATACTCCCAGCGAATCATCAATCTCCGTGATGGTATGGTAAGTGAAGAGGAAATGCTGCAGTAATGAAATACCTTGCAACATTGATGGTGGCGATTAGGGGTATTTTCGCCCATAAGCTGCGTTCATTCCTGACCGTTCTTGGGGTCATCATCGGCATCGGCTCGATTATTTCCATGATGGCTGTTGGCGAGGGTTCTGAGAAATCAATTTTGGGAGATCTATCGGAAATGGGCTCAGACGCAATGTGGGTGGAACCGGGGGCCGGTATGATGGGGCGGATTGCCGGCGCTCCGGGAAGCACCAGGAACCTTACCTACAACGACTACTTGGCAATGAAGGATTCGCTTGAAGAATTGCCTGCCATTCTGGATTGCACGGCATCAGTATCAACCCGCCTGCAAATTATTGCCGGTCCTGAGAACGTCAATGCCAGTGTTGTTGGAGCATCCCCGGATTACCTGGAGTATTTTGATGTTCCATTAGCCACCGGGGAGTTCTTTACATTTGACGATGTGGACAATAAAGCGATGGTATGTGTATTGGGAAGCGACATCGCCGAAGACCTGTTTGGAGAAGTTGATCCCGTAGGAGAAAGGATAAGAGTCAAGGGTCGTTCTCTGGAGGTGATAGGAACCCTGCAAAGCGATGGGCAAGGGGGGTTCACTACAGCCGATAAATCATTGCTCCTTCCCATTACTACTGTGATGTATCGCATCAATCCACAGTATTCGATTAAAGGTGAGCACCTTGTTAATATGATCGGCATGCAGGCAGTTGGAGCCGATAAAACTGATGCTGCTGTTGAGCAAATCACGGCATTTTTACGTGAACGGCACGACCTTGGCCCGGGTGACGATAACGATTTTACCGTCAATGTCCTGCAGGATTATATGGATATGATGACAAATACCAACGACACCCTGAATGTTTTGTTGCGATGGACTTCAATACTCGCGCTGATCATTGCCGGTATTGGGATTATGAATATCATGCTTGTCTCGGTTACCGAACGTACCCGCGAAATCGGTATACGCAAAGCAGTGGGCGCCAAACGGCATCATATCCTGATACAATTCCTGCTTGAGGCAACCACCATAAGCCTGATAGGAGGGATAATTGGTATAGGGGCCGGATATCTGGCAGCCGAATATGCATTTAGGGGACTTGAAGTAAATCAGATGGCGAGCATGCAGCAGGCACCTATTGAACCCATAGTTTCAGCGAGCATAGTCTTGTGGTCGTTTCTGGTGGCTATAGTTGTTGGTATAATTGCCGGGACCTACCCGGCCATAAGGGCTTCCCGGCTGAATCCCATAGAAGCGCTGCGTTACGAGTAGAGGTTTAAGGTTCGCGAACAATTGGAATCCAGTCGGGGTCGGTTTGCATTAGGTTTTTGACTTCGGCATTGACATGGCAACTCACCCCAGCCTGAACTCCCATTGACATTCAATCGGGCCAAGTGCAGGCCAGTCAGTTTCTTTCATCAGGTCATAGACCATTGCCTGTGCCTGATCACCATCGGTGATCCTTTCCTCGTTCCATATCTCCCAGCCGTTGCGCTGACGTCTGGGCATTTTTAGGGCGGTCACTTTTATAGCCGGATTAATAACGCCTGCGACGGTCGGGAATCCATCCGCACAGATGCCATTGCACAGGTGCTCCTGATGAATCGTCCGGCCGTATTTTTTACAGTAATCGATTGATCTGCATTTCTTGACCGTCAATATGCCATGTTTGCTGTCTTTCAAATCGAACTCGACTTCCGGCATCTTGGCAATGCGACCACTCATGACTTGCAGGCACTTGAACAAGGTTTCGACATCATCTCCGGCAATTCCGTATTCCTCCATCGTCACACTCATATCGGTAATAAGGCTCCGGATAGATTGTTCCCTGTCCAGCTGGTAAGCCATCTCGGTTCCCAATCGAACATCCGTCCAGGCGCAGTACTGACTGGCCAATGCCGATTCATGCTTCCCCGCCGCCTCGATTATTCCGGCCAGCACCTTTTTGGAAAACTTTTTGGCGTTTTCGTCGGTGTTCCTGCCTGGCAGGAACGGCCCGCTGTAATCATCCAGCTCCGGTCCGCAATAGTCATCCAAGCTGGTAGTTTTGATCTTCCCCGTTTGGCCCGGCATATAAAAATCGCACATGCAAGGTGTCGGATCCTGCTCTTTAGTTTTCTCGAACTTGGGCATCTTAATGGTCACCGCCTGCATCTGCGGATTGTACCAGCGCCCTATCTGTTCAAATCCGTGCAGGCAGACTTCGTTACAGACCAGTTCCATCAGATCGAAATCACCGCTGCCCCAGCACATGTCATACAGGATACACTTGTGGATTGTGGCCCGGCCATGATATGGATTGCCATCCACCAGCTCAAGTGTGGTATCGATGATGCCCTGCTGACCGACATCCCATTGCATAGACTTGAGCAGCCCGATCAGATCCCTGTCAGGGATTCCGATACCTTCTGCGACGTATCTTTCCTCATAATCCAAAGTCTTAGCTCGAATCCAGACATCCCTTGTTATCTGTTGAGCCGGTTCCTTGCCGGCTTTTTCCAGCAGCATGTAATACCATTCACCCATCCTCATGGCGAAGCAGAAGCTGGATGAATGCCACATCTTTACAAGCACATCCTTATCGAAATCTTCCAAAGTCCTGTTTGGATCAAATGGAACTGAGTAATCTTTAAGATCGGCCATTGTTTTCCTCCAGTGTTTCTATCTAAAGTGAGACACATGTCTCAATATCCGCATTATAGCATCTTTTAGGCACATGTCAAGACACGTGTCTCACTTTGTGCTATAATCAGCTTTAAAATAGTTAAGCCAATGGTTGTATACACTCTCAGCCGAAAATTCAGTCCTATCCAGCAGAAGCGCCGGAACAAGATTCTGTCAGCAACTCGTGAGATCATTTCCAACAAAGGTAGTGATGATTTTAATATGCTTGATGTTGCCAAGAAGGCGGGAATCTCACGGGCGACACTCTACAGATATTATGCCAGCAGAGAAGATCTCATCAACGATATGGCTCTTGACTGGGGCCTGTCATTGATGGAACGTATTCAAAAAAATATCCCCCTTGGCAATACTGTGGGCGAAAGAATTACGGCGGTTTTTGCAAACGTGTTCGAGGAAGCACAGCGTTATCCGAATCTCATTTCGGCCACCTTAAATGTGATCATTTCTCCCAATTTCGCCGCTTTCGAATCGCATGTCGATGTCGAGCAACTGTTGCCTTCGCTTATTAATATGGTGATTAATGAGGATGAAGTCGAGAACCCCGAATTTGTTCTAGGCACGCTCGGCCGCTTGACGCTGGCGAATCTTTTGTATCTTAGTTCGGGCAGATGCGAAATACAGGAGGCGGTTGACAATATGGCATACGCATCACGCTTGCTTTATGGTGATAATCTTTGGAATCGATCAGTTCCTACATGAATTTATCGTAGAATTCGAGGTGCCGTCGAGCGATTGCTTCCCAGCTTAAATGATCCTTGACCGTTTGTGCCCCGGCCTTTCCGATCTTTTCTGCTTTATCATGATTCTTCAACAGGTCAATAATGGCCCCGGCAAATTTTTCCGCGTTGGTCGGATCGACAAGCACTCCATTTTCCCCTGTATTGATGACTGTCTTTATGCCACCGAATTTAGATGCAACTACCGGAGTGCCACATGCCATAGCCTCGGTGGTGGTCATGCCGAATGGTTCAAAAAGTGATGGCAGGACGAACATTTGGGATTGCCGATAATACGGGGCCATCAGTTCATCCGGCACGTATCCGATAATATGTACCCGGTCCTGCATCCCGCATTCATCTACAATCTCCTTCATCCCAGCCTTAATATCCAATTCTCTTTCTTTGGGCGTTGGCGATCCGCCGCCAATGACAAGATCTACATCGGGTATTTCTTTCCTTACGATATTGAAGGCATGCAGCAGCATATCGTGGCCTTTGTTGGAATCGATTCGACTAATGCAGAAAACGTACTTTTCCGGCAGGGTGATTTCAGTGTCTTTTTCTCCTTCGGCCAGTGGATGATAGGTATGAATATCCGTTCCCGGTTCGATAATCACGATATTATCTGCTGAGTATTCATATAACTCATTCAGCTTTTCCAGTTGCAACTGAGAGGTCAGGGTCTGTGCGTTCACCGCTTTGAATATCCGCATTTCCTCGGCTATACGGTGTTTGAACTTGAACTGCTTTTCCATCGCTTGCGGGTCTCCACCCATCTGGTCTTGTTTCCACGCTCCCAAAGAATGAGCGGTAAAAAAGGCCGGTTTGCCTATAGCTTTGGCTAAATCAAGAGTCACGATTCCCGCATCGACATAATGGCCGTGGTAAAGATCGTAACTCAGGGTATTCTCTCTGATGAACTTGATCATGTTTTCGGCCAGTTCCGGAAGCACGGTATAGATGAACTCTTTGGGGATGAATTCCCAGGGACCGCATGGTATACGAATAACTCGCACATCCGGGAAATCGGGGACGGGATCAATCTGATCCTTTGACTGATCGAACCAGCGGGTATAGATATCAACCTTCACCCCGCGAGTGGTCAGGGCTTTGGCAAGTTCCAGCACATAAACGACCTGCCCTCCGGTATCGGTTCTGCCCAGCTGGGGAACCGGGTCGAAATACCCGTGGGTGCTCAGCATGGCGATGCGGCTAAACATTTTTCACCACGTCATAGTCACTGGTCACAATAATATGCGCCATTGTTTTGTGTGCCGATATGATCTCATGCTCTATCTTGAGCACATTTTCCAGGAATTCATCCTGCTCTTCCCGGGCTCGCTCCAGACGGGCCTTTTTGGTTTCCAGATATGTCCGGTCGATGAAGATGTGCTGATCGGCATTCGTGAGAGTGGTGGTGAAAGTACCCTCAGCGATGACCACCTTTACTGTACCATCAATCGGCATTGTCTCTTCCGTTATCCGGTCCTCTTCAAAGATGACCAGGGGTTTAGATATTTCGTTTTTACCTGCCTTGATATCAGCGATATTCCGATCAATCAGATCCAGTTTCACCTCTCCCATTCCCACCCAGCCGATATCCTTGCGGCGAGTGTTCTCGTTAGTTTTCGGAGGATAGATGAAATAGTCATCCTGTTGCAGGATTACATTTTTGATACCCTTTTCAGAGAGCGCCTCTGCAAGCACCTCTGCTATCTCCGATTTCCCACTACCGGATTCCCCGGCAATGGTGATAGCAAATTTACCCGCGCTTTGTGCAATCTGAGGAATGACCAGTTCGGCTGCCTTGCGCCCTGCCTTAATGTGCCATTCCTGTATGATGAGCACATCCCCTCTCATTTAACCTCCTTCGCCGCCCTTATACGTCCGATAGTCCGTGTTTCAATCGTAGACTGCTGTCAGTGCCCTGTCAAGTTGACTGACATGTACTTTGAGCAGCAAAAGTAGAACTACTCAACATCTTCTTTGACCTGCCACAATCTTATCACCTCTTCAGCCAGAACTTTATGCTCGCGTTTCTCAAGCTTGGGGTCGATACTGAAAAGTTTCTCAGCTTCTTTCCGGGCCAGTTCCAGAAGTTGAACATCGGTGAGCCGGGCCATTTTGAGATCGGGCAGTCCGCTCTGCCGGGTGCCGAAGAACTCGCCGGGACCCCGCATTTCCAGATCCTTTTCTGCCAGTAAAAATCCGTTATGGGTGCTTTCCATGGTCTTGAGCCGCTCCCTGCCTTCCTGGGTTGGATTGTCCGCCAGCAGCATACAGTAAGCCTGAAAACTGCTCCGCCAGACCCTGCCCCGAAACTGGTGCAATTGCGAAAGCCCGAACCTGTCCGCACCCTCCACCAGCATCACCGTGGCGTTGGGAACATCCACTCCCACCTCAACTACCGAAGTTGAAACCAGCACATCGATCTTTCCAGCGCGGAATTGCTGCATAACTTCATCTTTTGCAGTAGCGGACATTCGCCCATGAAGCAATCCCAGCCTGAGATCGGGGAAGATTTCCGTCGAAAGACGTTCGTATTCTGCGGTCGCTGCCCTGGCTTCAATGTTCTCCGATTCCTCTACCAGCGGACAAATGATATATGCCTGCCTGCCTTCGCCTGTCTGCTTGCGCACAAAATTATAGCCGCTTTGCCGTTTTTTAGGCTCAAGCCATTTGGTCTTGATTTCCTGTCTTCCCGGAGGAAGTTCATCTATCAGTGATATATCCAGATCGCCATAGAGGGTCAGCGCCAGGGTGCGGGGAATCGGGGTAGCACTCATTGCCAGCATGTGCGGGCTGATGCCTTTTTGATTGAGCGCCATTCGCTGCATTACCCCAAAGCGATGCTGCTCATCCACCACGGCCAGCCCCAGTTTTTTGAATTCCACTTTTTTCTGAATCAGGGCCTGAGTGCCGATGAGGATATCCGCCTCTCCCGAGGCAACCTTTTGCTGAAGCTCCTTCTTCCCTTTCTGCCGGATGCTCCCGGTCAGCAAACCCACAGTAATGGGCCAGCTCAGGGCGGAATCGAAAGAGCGGACAATCCCTTCTCCGTTTTGGTCTCCCAGTAACTGGCAGATGCCATTGAAATGCTGCTCGGCCAGTATCTCGGTGGGGGCCATCAGCGCTGCCTGAGTGCCTCCGGTAACGGCCACCAGCATCGCGGCGGCGGCGACCACCGTTTTGCCGCTACCCACATCTCCGTGAAGCAACCGGCTCATTGGCTTGCTTTTGGCCAGATCTTTGAGTACTTCATTCAGTGCCTGTTTTTGTGCTTGCGTCAGTTCAAATGGCAAACTCGAAATGAACCGGTTCATTTGTTTTGAATTTGCGCTCAGTTTGATTCCCTTTGCTCCTTCCTGACGTTCACGTTTTTTGGAGAGTACGCCGATCTGAATCAGGAAGAGTTCATCAAAGGCAAGTCGCCGCCTGGCAGCGAATCTGGAAGATTCATTTTGCGGATAATGGGCTTGCCGAATCGCTTCCTGCAACCCCATCAAGCGAGAGTTTTTTCTGATTGTTTCGGGAAGGAAGTCATCAATTTGCGGAAGATATGAATCGAGAGCCTGTTTGACCAGTCGGCGCACCTGGCGAGGATACATGCCTTCCGTGAGGGAATAAACCGGGATCAATTGGCCTGATTGAAAAGCGTCTCCCACGCCAAGAATTTCATAAGAACTTGGCTGAAATGCCCTGTTTCCCCTCCAGATGGTTGCTTTACCGCTGAGGAGCAATCTGGTATTGGGAACAAATTTTCCAAGCAAATAAGGCTGATTAAAAAAGTTGATTTTCATGGTGCCGGTGTCGTCCCCGACGATTACTTCGATAATATCCATTCGCCGGGTCTTTTTCTTCGTTGCCTGCCATACTTGAACCAGGATGGTTTGCTCTTCGTCTGGTTTCAGTTTGGCGATAGGCGTGGGCGAGCTGTAGTCGATATGGCGTCTAGGAAAGAAGTAAAGGAGATCACGGATGGTTGTTACCCCCAGCTTGCGAAACTTTGGTATCAGTTTCGGCCCGATACCTTTTATTTCCGTTATCGGGGAATCGAGGTTGAGCGTCGGCTTACGTATCGATGGCGCGGATTTACGGGAAGGGAAATTGCGCTTGAGTACGATGCTGACCCACTCTTTCCGTTCGTTTGGGTCCAGTTCCTGATAGCTGGGGTAGGGAAGCATAATGCGATCGGGGTGTGCCTTGGAAAGGCGCGAAAGGTATTCATCCAGCCCTCCGCTTACTGCGGTATTGATGAAGCCTCTGGATCGCTCCAGTTCCAGAATTTTTTGAAGTTGCTCGAAATCCAATTTTGCGTTTCAGGCTTTGGTATCAGGAAGATTGTGAGCTCTTTTCAATGATTCCTATCGCTATTGATCCCGGTCCCAGGTAGGTTCCAATCACAGGCCCGATCCTGGATTGATATATTTTGTTTTTTTCGAACACGGGTGATAACCTTTCGGTGAATGCGGCAGCTTCCTCCGGGATCGTGCTGTGCGCAATGGTCAGATCTTCGATCTCTCCAAATTCCTGAGTCATTTCAAAAAGCCGGGTTAATGCCTTCTTTTGAGTGCGGGCTTTGCCTTTCGGCTGTACCTCTCCGTTTCCCGTACCTATCAAAGGCTTGATGCTCAGCAGCGTGCCCATGAGCGCCTGCGCCTTGCCTATCCTTCCGCCTTTGTGCAGGTATTCCAGAGTATCGACCATGCCGAAAAAATGGATGCGGGGAATGATCTCCTGTACTGTCTCCACTACTTCATTCAGATTTGCGCCGGCCTGGGCAGCTCTGGCGGCTCGTATGACGATGAGCCCCAGGCCCATCGAGGCCTGGAGGGAATCAATTATCTCGATGCGGCAATGAGAATTCATTGCATCCCGAGCCAGGAGCGCTGAATTGATAGTGCCGCTGAGTTTGGGTGAAATGTGAATGGAAATGATCTCATCTGTCTCACTGCTCAGGGCATGGTAGACCTCGATGAAAGCGGCAGGCGTTGGCTGTGATGTCGTCGGCAAAGAATCGCTGTTAATTAGTTTAGTGTAGAATTCATCGGCTCTCAGGTCCAAGCCATCGAGATAGGTATCAGTACCGAAGTTTACACTGAGCGGTACGACCGTTATTTCCAGCGATTGCACCAAGTCATCGGGCAGGTCAGCGGTGCTGTCGGTTACTACCTTGACTGTCAAAGAATGCTCCCGTTACTCTGCGGAGATGAGGTAATGATAATGGGGCTGTCCTCCAAAAACCACTTCAATTTCGAGGTTGGGGTACTGAGAGCGGATGGGATCAAACAATTTTTCCGCCTCGGCCCAGTCAATGTCAATCCCGTAGTAGACCGTCAGGATTTCGCAATCAGTTATATCCATTCTCTCGAGGAGCTGGTGCAGAGTTTCTTCCACTGTATACTCCGCTACCGCAAGTTCATCGGCAATAAATCCAATTACCTGGGATTCCTTCACTTGCAGATCGTTGTATTGCATGGAGCGCATGGCGGTGGCAATCCGCCCGGTACGAACGCCTGCCATTTCCTCCGTCATAGCCTCAATATTAGCCTCAAGATCATCCTCAAAATTAAAAGCCACCAGGGCAGTGATCCCCTGCATTATGGTCCTGGTCGGCACTATAGCCACTTTCTTTTCCGCTATTTCGCATACCTGTTGAGCGGTTGGCAGGATATCGGGATTATTAGGCAATATGATTACCTCATCCGTGGGAACCCTTTGAACAGCCTGAAGCAATTCCTCAACGCTGGGATTCATAGTCTCGCCACCGTGAACCACGTGCGTTGCACCGAGGCTTTTGAACACTTCGATTAGCCCCTCGCCGGAAGCCACCGTAACGGTGGAGATACTTCCCTCAATTTTGGGTAATTCCTGCGCATGGCTGACTAGAAACTCACGATGCTGTTCTTCCATATTATCGATTTTGATTTTGTGCAGCGTTCCCAGTGCGGCCCCGTAACTCAGAATTGCGCCCGGATCGAAAGTATGCACATGCACTCTTGCGGTTCTCTCGTCGCCAACTACGAGAACATGTTCCCCCATTTCGTTGAGCTTTACTCTCATCACTTCCAGATCAAGAGCGGTTCCCTGAAGCAGGAACTCAGTACAATACCCATACTCTATTTCCACTTTTCCGGTCCGGGAAACCATTGTGTTTGCCTGCAATCTGGCAGCCAGTTCCTCCCCCCCGTCTATCTCTTTGCCCTGCAGGTAAGCAAGCAAGCCTTCCAGAATTATACACAATCCCTGTCCGCCTGCATCTACCACTCCGCATTCCCGCAACACCGGCAGCAAATCCGGCGTTCGCACGACAGACTCCCGAGCTTCGTTGACTACCGCCTCAATTACAATTTGCAGATCATCGATTTCATCAGAGGATACTGCTTTTGCTGCTGATGCCGCCTCTCGCATGACGGTGAGGATTGTTCCTTCCGTCGGCTGGCTCACCGCTTTATCAGCCATTACCGAGGCCTGAAGGAGGGAATTCGCTATATCCGCAGACGAAAATGATTTCTTCCCTTCCAGCCCCTGAGCCAGACCGCGCAATATTTGTGAGAGTATCACTCCGCTGTTGCCCCGCGCGCCCATGAGGGCCCCCTTCGCCATTGCCTGAGCAACTCCTGAGGCATCATTATCGGGGCAGAGGTTGGCTTCCACCATAGCCGATTGCATGGTCAGAAGCATATTGGTGCCGGTATCACCATCAGGGACAGGGAAGACATTGAGGGCATTGACTTCCGAGGAATTAACGCTGAGAAGCTGAGTGCCGGTCCGGAACATTTCCCGGAGATTTTTTCCGTTCCAACTATCCTTCTGCATTTTTTCCGCCACAATTCATGATTTGCCAAGCCTCTGCAATTATGGTATTCTTTACAGTGCATTTTACAGCAAAGTAAGTTTTAAAGTCAAAGGATTTTCAAGATTATGAAGTGTGAAATTTGTGGAAAGAGTAAACAGTTCGGGAATAATGTCTCTCACTCCATGCGCCATACCAAACGGCAATGGCGTCCCAATATTCAGAAAACCTCCATCATAGTTAACGGCAGAAAGAAACAGATCAATATTTGCACCCGATGCCTGCGCACTCAGATGAAAGCCATAGCCTAGTCGGCAGAGGTGATGCTGTTTCGAATCCGTTCCATTGCCTGTGGGACGGATTCTTTTTTATTGAAAACTGCGGCCCCGGCTACCAGCACTTGTCCTCCGGCCTGAACAACCTGCTTAGCAGTCATCGCATTCACTCCTCCATCCACTTCCAGTTCAGTAGCAAGGCCCTTATCATCCAGAAGCTTACGCAATCGGGCGATCTTATCCAGCGTCTCAGCGATGAAACTCTGGCCTCCGTAGCCCGGATTGACTGTCATTATCACCACCATATCTAGAAAGGGTAGAATTTCGCTGATCGATTCCGTCGGTGTCGACGGATTCAAAGCTACGCCAGCTTTGATGCCCAGTTCCTTTATTTGGGTTACTACTCGGTGCAAGTGAGTGCAGGCTTCCACATGAACCGTAATGATATTAGCTCCGGCCCGGGCAAAGCTTTCGATCTGTTTTTCCGGGGTTTCGATCATCAGATGTACATCCAGCGGGATGGTGGTATGCGGACGAATCGCCCTTACCAGTTCATCCCCGAAAGTTATCGGTGGCACGAACTGTCCGTCCATCACATCAACATGGATATAATCAGCGCCGGCTTCGGCTGCTTCTCTGACCTGCTCGCCGAAACGGGCGAAATCGGCTGAGAGGATGGACGGGGCAAGTTTTATTTTCTCATTCATCCAGAATTTCCCTCGCTTTTTTCAGGGCTTGTTCCACCTGTTCGGGAGCAGTTCCTCCCGGAACATTGCGAGCAGCAATGGAGGATTTCACGGTGATGGAGTAGATATCTTCTTCAAATAGACCCGAGAGGCTTTGGTAATCGGCTAAAGGAAGCTCCTGCAAATCTTTCCCTTTACTGATCGCCTCCAGCACCAGTTTACCCACGATGCCATGCGCTTCACGGAAAGGCATCCCTTTCCTTGCCAGATAATCGGCTACCTCGGTAGCCAGAGTATAATTTTCTCCCGCGGCCCGGCTCATGCGCTCCGGGTTGAATTTCAGGGTTTGGATCATTCTGGTGAACACTTCGAGAGTTGAGTGCAGGGTATCTACGGTATCAAAGAATCCTGTTTTGTCTTCCTGCAAATCCCGATTGTAGGCCAGCGGCAGACCTTTCATCGTGGTCAGGATGGCCATCAGATTCCCGTAGACTCGTCCGGTTTTGCCTCGGGCCAGTTCGGCAACATCGGGATTTTTTTTCTGTGGCATGATGCTGGAACTGGTGGCGTAAGCATCATCGATTTGCACAAATCCGAACTCCGCCGATGACCAGAGGATCAACTCTTCTGCCAGCCGTGAAAAATGCATCATGGCAATACTGGCCGCTGACTGGTATTCGATCAGAAAATCTCGATCTGAGACAGCATCCATGCTGTTGGCGCTCGTTTGTTCGAATCCCATTTCGCGGGCCGCCGTTTCCCGGTTCAACGGATACGGAATCCCTGCCAGTGCGCCACTGCCCAGCGGTAAAATATCAGTGCGCCTGTAGCAATCGTCGAACCTTTCGGCATCCCGCCGGAACATCTCAAAATAGGCCAGAAGATGGTGCGCCAGCAGGATTGGCTGGGCTCGCTGCAAGTGGGTGTAACCGGGCATGATTATTCCCCGGTTCGATTCGGCCAGGCCCACGATAGCTTCCTGGAATTCCTTCAACAGGGCCACCGTATCAACAATGGTTTCCTTGACAAACAAGCGGGTATCGGTGGCAACCTGATCGTTCCGGGAGCGGGCGGTATGAAGCTTTCCGGCCACCTCGCCGATCTTCTCGAAGAGGCGGGTCTCGATATTCATGTGGATATCTTCGAGGGCGATATTGAATTCTAAGGTGCCTTCCTCGATTTCTTCCCGAATGGTCTCAAGACCAGTGATGATCTTTGCCGCTTCTTCTTCGGAAAGCATCCCGGCTTCCTTCAGCGCCCGGGCGTGGACAATAGAAGCAAAAATATCCTGCCGGTAAAGTCGCTGGTCAAAGGAGATAGATTCAGTGTAAGTCTGAACGGTTTTATCGGTGTCTTTTTCGAAGCGTGAGCGCAGTGGTTTCATGATCTTTGCTGGTATTATGCATCAATACAGCAGACAGGTCAAGGCAAAGGAACGGTATATCGATGCGTGGTTCGATCAAACTCCTGCAAGCAATATAATGCTTCCTCCAATAATCTAAAGCTTCCTTAACCGAAATTACTTGACTTCCCGCAGCCTAAATTGTAGTCTTGGATAAATGGATGAAGAAACCATTCAGTCTCCGGGAAATGATCCCTCGCAAGTCGAAGCTGTTGAAGAACAGCCCGGCTTCCTCAAAAGTTTACTCACGCGGCATCAAAAAGCAATCTACATCTGTTTTCTGCTGGTAGCCATCGGTATTATTCTGGCAGTCACGTTCCTCATCGACAGGCCGGATGATTACCAGGATTACATTGATCGCTCCGGCTATGTCGGAGTGCTGCTGATGGCAGTGATCGGCAGTTCCTCTCCCGTCTGGCCTCTGCCCGGTTCCTGGGCAGTTTTTATCGGGGCGGGGCTGGGCTTGAATCCCCTGCTGCTGACCCTGATAGCAGGAATCGGTGAGCCTATCGGTGAGTCAACCGCATACGGAGCCGGGTATGGCGGTCAGGTGATAGTTGCCGATCTCAAGGGTTATGCCAAGGTTGAGCGATGGATGAAACGGCGGGGAGGGATCATCCTTTTCCTGGTATCAGCGATTCCCAATGTTCTGATCAAAGCTGCCGTTGTATGTGCCGGCGCGCTTCGATACCCGTTCTGGAAATTCTTTCTCTACGTGCTGGCAGGAAAGATGATCAAGTCTGCCTTTTTTGCGGTCACGGGATATTACTTCTTCGATGCCCTCTTTGACCTTTTCGACCGGTTTTTTGGAGGATAATTAATGGAAATACTGACGATCGTTTTGATTGCTATTGTGGCTTTTCTGGTGGTGATCGTGATTGGCCTGCTTTTGCAACCGAAAAAGGTTGAGGTGCCTGAAATCGAGGAAATGGAAGAGAAGCTCCGTTTTGCGCTGGCCTCCGAGACTTCCATGCGGGAGGTGCAGAACGATCTCAAAAATCTCCCAAATCAGCTTTTACTTTCCATCACCCGCAGCCTGGGCAAGCGGACTGGGAAACTGAACGAATTGATGGCTACTTTTGAACTGACCCAATATGACCGGCTTTTTTATCTCGGCGATCCCATCGATTTTATTGGTATCAAATATGGCGAAGGGATTGATTTCATCGAAGTGAAAACCGGCCGCTTTCGCCTCACCGAGGACGAGAAAAAACTGCGTGATCTGATCGAAGACGGAATGGTGAATTACGTTCCCTTGCAGGTTGAAAGGATAGGCATTGCCGAAGAGGTGGATTTACAGTAGACTCGAAATGCAATGTCCGAATTCAAGCTTGCCTCCGATTTTGCGCCCACCGGTGATCAGCCTCAAGCGATTGAGAAGCTTGTTGGCGGCTTGAGAAAAGGACACAAAAACCAGATACTTCTGGGGGTGACTGGTAGCGGGAAGACCTTCACCATAGCTAATGTCATCGCTCAAATTCAAAAACCGACTCTGGTCCTCTCGCACAACAAAACCCTGGCGGCGCAGCTTTGCACCGAATTCCGCGATTTCTTCCCAGAAAATGCCGTCGAGTATTTTGTCAGCTATTACGATTATTATCAGCCCGAAGCCTACATCCCTCGCAGTGATACCTATATTGAAAAGGAAACTGACGTCAACGAGGAAATAGATAAGCTTCGCAATTCCGCTACCCGTTCAGTGGTGTCCCGCCGGGACGTAGTTGTTTGCGCTTCGGTTTCCTGTATTTACGGGCTGGGAACCCCGGAAGATTATTTCAGCTTCATGACCCGGATCAAAAAGGGAGAAGCATTGAACCGGGATAAACTTGCCCGTCGGCTGGTGGAGATGCAATACGAGAGGAACGATATCGGTTTTACCAGAGGACGGTTCCGTATTCGGGGCGACACGCTAGAGATTCAGCCGGCCTATGAAGACCTGGCTTTGAGGATCGAGTTTTGGGGAGATGAGGTGGAACGCATCAGCACCGTCGATCCGCTCACTGGGGAGGTGCTCGGACAGGAACACGAGATTGAGATCTATCCGGCCAAGCATTTCGTTACCAGCCCGGAAAAACTGGCGGCAGCTATCGAAGATATCAAGGTTGAACTGGAGCAGCGGGCAGCCGAACTCAAATCACAGGAGAAACTGATCGAGGCGCAGCGGTTGCAGGATCGGACCAATTATGATCTCGAAATGTTGCGGGAAGCGGGATATTGCAGCGGTGTGGAAAATTATTCCCGGCACCTTTCCCGACGTCAACCCGGAACTCCTCCGTGGACTCTCATCGATTATTTCCCTGATGATTTCCTGCTCATCATCGATGAATCTCACATGAGTGTTCCCCAGGTTAGAGGTATGTATCGCGGTGATCGGGCACGAAAAGATGTTTTAGTGGAATACGGATTCCGGCTGCCTTCCGCCATCGATAATCGCCCCCTGACTTTCGAAGAGTTTGAAGGGCGAATCGATCAGGTGATCTTCACTTCGGCCACCCCTGGCCCTTACGAGAAAGAGAAGAGTCGACAGGTGGTGGAGCAGGTGATCCGTCCTACCGGGCTGCTCGATCCTGCTGTGGAGATAAAGCCGACCAAAGGTCAGATTGATGACCTTTTGGACCGGATCAAAGAGCGGGTTGATCGCAAAGAACGCGTTCTGGTGACTACCCTGACCAAGCGGATGGCCGAGGAACTGGCTGATTATCTGCGGGAGATGATGGTGAAAGTTCACTATCTTCATTCGGAGGTTCATACTCTGGAGCGCGTGGAGATTCTCAGGGATTTGCGCCTTGGAGTTTATGATGTGGTAGTAGGAATCAATCTCTTGAGAGAAGGGCTTGATTTGCCCGAAGTGAGCCTGGTTGCTATCCTTGATGCTGATAAAGAAGGCTATTTGCGCTCTGAAACTGCGCTTATTCAAACAATGGGGAGAGCCGCCCGTCATGTTGACGGGCAGATCATCATGTATGCCGATACGGTTACCGATTCAATGAAACGAGCTATAGGCGAAACCAATCGCCGCCGGGAAATTCAGCAGGCTTATAATACCGAACACGGTATTACCCCGGAGGGAATCAGGAAGTCGATCAAAGATATCACCGATCAACTGCGGGCCGTGACCGAAGAGAAAGAACCTGCCCTCACTCTCGATAGAGCCATCTCCAAAGAGGAAATCTCCCGGCTGGTTAAAAGCCTTGAATCTCAGATGAAAGCGGCCGCCAAAAACCTGGAATTTGAAAAGGCGGCTCTTTTACGGGATCAGATTATCGAGTTGCGTCAATCAATTGTATAGTGACATATCGCAACGTGCTTTTGCGCCAACAGCTTTTTTGAGAAAACCCCCGATATCCTCTATAATGGTGTTGTATGTCCACGAAGAGAAGAATATGAACAATCTGGGGAAACAATACATTCTGGATCTGAAAGATTGCGATCGGGATATGCTCGATAATCTGGAAGCGCTGAAAGCCACCCTTACGTCCGTCATGCAGCAGACTCAGGAGGAGCCGCTGGGCGAATCTTTCTATCAGTTCACTCCCCAGGGCGTGAGCGGACTGGTACTGGCCAAAGGGGCTCATGTTTGCATCCACACCTGGCCGGAAAACAACTATGCTGCCATGGACATCTTTACTCATAATGATAAATTCGATCTGGAGACGGCATCAAAACAGATCATCGAAAAACTCGGATCGAAAACCCCATCCATCACGGAAATCGAAAGAGGTGCCTGAAATATGGAAAACGTCCCTTCCAACTGGTTCATGGAATTCGTCACGCCGGATACTATCCAGCAGTTTGCCATAAAGGATGTGCTTTACTACGGAAAGTCCCAATTCCAGAAAGTAGAAATGATCGAGACCGTTGCCTTCGGCAAGTGCCTGATTCTTGATGGCAAAATCCAATCGTGCGAGGGCGATGAATTCATTTACCACGAAGCGCTGGTGCAGCCGGCGATGATCCTCCATCCCAACCCCCAAACTGTGTTTATCGCCGGAGGCGGCGAGGGCGCAACCCTGCGGGAAGTCCTTTCCCACAAGACGGTCAAAAAAGTGGTGATGGTGGATATCGATAAGGAAGTGATCGAACTCTGCAAGCAGTACCTGCCGGATCATCATAAGGGTTCCTTCGATGATCCCCGGGGGGAACTCCTGCACATGGATGCCAAAAAATATCTTGAAGAAACCGAAGAGAAATTCGATGTCGTGATTATCGACCTGCCCGAGCCAATCGAGGGAGGCCCGGCTTATTTGCTCTACACTCAGAAATTCTATGAGATGCTCAAAACGAGGATGGCTGATGATGCCACTTTTGCTCTGCAATCAGGGGCCACTCTGCTGGGAATTACCGAAGTGTATCTGGCAATCAACAACACCCTGAAAACCGCCTTCCCGGTCTCCATCCCGTATGAGGCAAGCGTGCCCTCGTTTGGTGGCCCGTGGGGCTTTACCCTGAATTCGAAGGGACTGGACCCGCACCAGCTTTCAACTGAGGAAGTCGATAAACGAATTGCCGATAGAGTAAACAAGACCCTCCGTTTTTATGACGGGCATACCCATCAGGGACTCTTTTACATTCCCAAATATCTTCGGGATATGCTGGCCAAAGAAACGACCATTATCACCGAAGATAATCCCGTGTTTATTCCGGGGACTTAGTTTTGCTCGGATTGACTGATATGTCATTCTGAACTTAAGTGAAGAATCTCCTGAGCCAGCAAATGAGATTTTCTGGTCGAAAAACCCCATCGGGATAACAACTCATACTAATTATGGATATTCTTGAAAACCTTAATCCCGCCCAAAGGCAAGCGGTCGAAGCTATCAAAGGTCCGGTGCTCGTCGTCGCCGGGCCCGGCAGCGGCAAGACCCGCGTTATCACCCAGCGCATTGCCTACCTCATCAAAGTTGTGGGGATAAGCCCGTATCGGATTCTGGCGGTGACCTTCACCAACAAGGCCGCCCGAGAGATGAAAGATCGTGTTTACGGAATGCTCGATAAGGGGGCCGAAGGCCTGACACTGGGTACGTTCCATTCTATCTGTGCCCGCATCCTGCGCCAGGAAGCCGAGCATCTGGGACTGAACAGCAGATTTGTTATCTACGACGCCAGCGACCAGGAAAGTCTGGTAAAACGTGCCATGAAGGAACTGGACCTGGACCCCAAACAAAATCCCCCCCGTTCGATCCTGACGATCATCTCCAAAGCCAAGGCGGAACTTATCGACCCGGAAGGGTTCGTCAGCAGCAACTACTATGAAGAAGTGGTCAAGAGGGTTTACGAACGCTATCAGAAGTTGCTGGCCGACAGCAATGCCCTGGATTTCGATGACCTGCTGATGAAGGCGGTTATCCTCTTCCGCGATCACCCTGAGGTTCTGGCTAAATACCAGTCGCGCTACCTGCACATCATGGTTGATGAATTTCAGGATACCAACTTCGTCCAGTATAAGCTGGTCAGTCAGTTGGCAGGCAAATATCGCAACATCTGTGTTGTTGGCGATCCAGACCAGTCGATATATTCGTGGCGTTCCGCTGATCTGCGCAACATACTCAATTTCGAACGCGACTACCCTGATGCCCAGGTAGTGCTGCTGGAACAAAATTATCGTTCCACTCAGACTGTTTTGGAAGCAGCTTCCTGCGTCATTTCCGCTAACGAACAGCGCAAAAAAAAGAAACTCTGGACTGAAAATGATGGCGGGGAACTCATTAATATTGTGGAAGCTTTCAACGAACAGGAGGAAGCCCAGTTTGTGATCAGCACCATCGAAAAACTGGTGGCTGACGGTGATTGCAGCATGGGCGAGTGCGCGGTGATGTATCGCATCAATGCCCAGTCCCGGGCGCTTGAGGAAGCTTTGGTTCGGCATGGATTCCCTTATAAACTGGTGGGCGCGTTCCGTTTCTATGAGCGAAAAGAGATCAAAGATGTACTCTCTTATCTCAGACTTATCAGCAATCCTCATGATGATGTCAGTATGGCCCGAATCATCAACGTCCCCACCCGGGGAATCGGGCAACACACCATAAACGAGCTTTCCGCGTGGGCCAGCAGCAGGGGAATTTCACTTTATGCTGCCCTTAAAAGTATTTCGGAGGGAGAAGAGATCAATCTTGCTTCCCGTAGCGTTCAGGCCCTCACCAGCTTCATCAGCATGCTGGATGAATTCATAGCCCGGAGCGCGGAGTGCGATCTGGTTGAGCTGTTCGATATAATTCTGGAAGGGACAGGTTATCGCACCTTCATTCTGGACGGCAGTGAAAGCGAGGAAAGGTGGAACAATATTCTCGAACTGCGGGGAATGGCCGCCGAACACGCCGATCTCGAAACACCCGATGCCCTCTCCGAATTGCTGGAGATAGTAGCGCTGGTTTCAAGTGTGGATAATCTGGAGGAAGAAGTCAGCGCCGTTACCCTGATTACCCTGCATCAGGCCAAGGGGCTGGAATTCCCGGTGGTGTTTATAACGGGCATGGAGGAAGGAATCCTGCCTCACAATCGTTCCTTCGGGGATGACGAACAAATGGAAGAGGAACGCCGATTGTGTTACGTGGGGATAACCCGTGCCGAAAAACAAGTGTTTCTGACTCACGCATTCCGACGCAGTTTGTATGGCGCCAGCAAACCCAATTCCCCTTCGCGGTTCCTGCAGGATATTCCTTATCATCTGGTAACTTCTAATAACAAACAACGGTCGGTCCAGGAAAGGTTCGATAGCCACAGCATTCCACCACCGGCATTGGAACTCAAGGCCGGTGACAGCGTGATTCATGCCCGCTTTGGCGAGGGGGTGGTGACCGATTGCCTGCCTGCCAACGGGGATCACGAGGTGACCGTATCGTTTCAGGGAGAGACAGGGGTAAAAAAACTGCTTCTGAGTTTAGCCCCACTGGAGAAGATATTATGAAAATGGCCAGATTTGATGGGCGAGCCATCGATCAGCTTCGTGCGGTGCGGATTACTCCCGGATTTCTCAAACATGCCGAGGGTTCGGCCCTGATCGAACTGGGAGAGACAAAGGTAATCTGCGCTGTCAGTGTGGAGGATCGCATTCCCGCTTTTCTCAGAGGAAACGGTTCCGGCTGGGTAACCGCCGAATATGCCATGTTGCCTCGCTCCACAAATACGCGCAACCGGCGGGATTCGAGCACAGGCAAGGTTAGCGGCAGGAGCTTGGAAATCCAGCGGCTTATCGGCAGATCCCTTCGCGCGGTAACCAATATGGAAGCCCTCGGGGAAAGAACTTTTACAATAGATTGCGATGTCCTTCAGGCCGATGGCGGCACCCGTACAGCATCAATCACCGGGGCCTATGTAGCTCTGGTCCATGCAATGCAAACGCTGCGCGAACGGGGCAATAAGCTGGAATCGCCGTTAAACGGAATGGTGGCCGCAACCAGCGTTGGAATCGTTGATGGCGTTCACTTGCTTGATCTTTGCTACGAGGAGGATTCCCGTGCAGAGGTCGATTTCAATATTGTGATGAATGATGCTGGCGAGTTCATAGAAGTCCAGGGGACCGCTGAAGGGAATCCCTTTTCGAGGGAAAGTATGGATGAATTGATTACTCTGGCTCAAAAGGGAATTGATGAGCTTTTTGAAATTCAACAGGCAGCAATAGCACAAATTGGAGTGTAGTAATAAATGGCGGATGCACAACCCTTTCGAGGGCTGAGATACAATCTCGAAAAAACAGAAGACCTTTCATCCGTGATCACGCCTCCCTATGACGTGATTTCCGATGAGCAGCAAACAGCCTATTATGAACGGAATCCTCACAATCTCATTCGGCTGGAACTGGGCAGGGAATTCCCGGAAGATACAGATCAAAACAGCAGGTACACCAGAGCCGCAGCAACCCTTGAGGATTGGCTGCGAGAAGGTGTGCTTGTTCGGGAGAAAGCCCCGGCGTATTATTTGACGGAGCATCGTTTCCTTCACCGGGGGAATGAGATGAGTTACTGGGGATTGATCGCCGCCGTGCGACTGGAGGAATTTGATGCCGGCACGATCCGGGCAACAGAGATAACAATGGCAGCCCCGATTGAGGATCGGCTTAATCTGCTCAGGTCCTGCCGGGTCAATTTGAGCCCGATCATGGGGACATTTATTCAAAAAGAGGGCGACCTGCTCACACTTCTACCCGAGATCGACCTGGCCAATCCCGATATGAGCGCAACCAATGATTTTGGAGTGACGTTTAATTTGTGGGTGATAGATGAAGAACGCAGGGCAAAAGAACTGACCGATTTCTTTGCCGACAAATTCATCTATATCGCCGATGGCCATCACCGATACACTACAGCGTTGACTTACCAAAAGGAACAAACCGATTTGGCTATCGATAGCGATGATTCCCGCAACTTCGTGATGATGACCCTGATCAGTTCCAATGATCGCGGACTAACAATGTTGCCGACTCACCGGCTCGTGCGCGGGCTTCAACCCGAACAATTGGTGAAGCTGAAAGAGAGGCTTCCCGAGTATTTTCAGATACAGGAATTGACTGCCCCTCCGAATCCGGCAGAGAAACTTCAAGTCTGGATGAATTCACTGGTGGAAGCTGGTAAGGCAGGAACAGCTTTTGGTATTTACGGGCTGGAAGCAGATCGATATCTTTTACTTGTTCCTCATGACGTAGCCGCCATGCACAATACGCTGCCGCTGGAGCATCCTCTTTCCTGGCGAAAACTGGATGTGAGCCTGCTGCATGGAATCATACTGCAAGGGATTCTTGGGTTGGATACCCCGGAGAAGCAAAAGGAATGTCTCGAGTATTCACCGGATGAAGAGTTGGTGCTGCAAAAAGTTGAATCGGGTGAGGCACAACTGGCAGTGTTCCTGAATGCGGCGCAGATTTCCAGAGTGATGGCTGTAGCTGATGATGGGGATCGGATGCCCCAAAAATCGACTTATTTTTACCCTAAAACAACGGCGGGACTGGTGATGAACCCGCTGTTTTAACCAAAAGTATTCACCGCCGCCTGCCTGTTCGCATCAGCATAAGCCTGATCTCTATTACAACATCAAATCCGGCAACATTTTGAATTCAGACTTCATCTCTCAGTCTGGCCCGTTCTGCCTCTTTGGCTGCCAGTTTTATCTTTTGCCCCTCCAGCATATTGGCTTTTTCCTCATCTGAGATGTGCAATTCTTCCGGCAGAACTGCTCCGCACCAGAGGCAACGATCAAACATGCGATTGGACAACACTTGCCCGCAACTGGGGCATCTTGGTCTTGGTGACCTCTTACCTTGAGTGGATGTGCCTTCAGTATTTTCCATTTTCCTCACCTCTTTTCAGCCCCACTTTCCCTGAAGACGGGGAAACAACATATGATTTATTAGATTTGTATTATATTGTCAAAACGGCGAAATGTCAAATATAACTAGTTAAAAATTCAGGAATAACAGGATACTAGCAAGTCTATTCGATAGTGAATGTGCTGAAACGCAAATTCGGGGTTATCCCCAGAAGCGCATCTGTTCCTTAACGGTGGCTGCCAGCCGATCCGCTTTCAGCTCTTCGGGAAGCAGGTAGAGTCCGCCCATTTCCGTGCACAGGTCTTCCATCCGGCCGCAGATTCTGTCCTTCTCTTCAGTATCGATGGCGATGGCGTGAATCCGTGCTGCTCGGATTTGGCGGCAGACTTCTTTGGCTTCCCCCATCGGGTCGCCACCGTTTAATTGAACGTTCCCTTTCCCATCGGAGACGAGGATCAGAAGCGGGATGGCCTTGTTCCGGCGACGCAGGTAATCGTTGATTACATTCAGTCCCAGCTTCAAGCCGTGTGTCAATGGGGTGCGCCCGCCAGCGGGCAGCTTGCGCAGGAGTTTTTGAGCCAGGTCAATGCTGTTTGTTGGCGGCAGAATTAGTTCCGCGTTGCAATCGCGGAAAATGATGAGTCCAACGTGATCGCGCCGTTGGTAGGCATCAAGCAAAAGCGAAAGGATGGCTCCCTTGGTAGCCACCATTCGCTCCTCGGCAACCATCGAGCCACTGCCGTCCAGCACGAACATGATGAGATTCCCCACCTTCTTCTCGCGCACTTTCTGACGCAGGTCATGTTTTTTGATAAGCAGAGCGGTTTGTGCGGATGCTTCCAGTCTTCGGGTTGTTTGATAAGGCGATGCCGCACGTAACGTCGCATCAAGGGCAAGGTCGGTGACGTTACCTCTGGGAACTTCGCTGCCGACGTAACGTCCGGTTCGATTGCTGCTTCGGGTTTTGGATCGCCGACCTGATTCGTTGCGGTGAAGCTGATCCAGAAGCGGTGTGGTGATCGCCTTCACACTGTAGGGTGATTCCGGCTCAAAAACAATTCCGACATCGGGGGATCCGCGTGCATCAGGGTTATTACCGGATTCGTCTGTTTCGCCTTGCTCTTCAAGAGCCTCTTCGCGGCTTTTCGGATCGCGGTAATCCTGCCATGTCTGGACGCTCTTTTCCAGTTGTTTTTGATCGAATTGGGCATCCTCAAAGGGCTGCCTGCGCCGCCGGTGCAGCAATGAAAGCTCGGATGCTTCCCGCACATCACTTTCGGTAACCTTTTTTCTACCGTGGAAAGCAGCGTTGGTGATTGCCGTTTTGTGCATCACTATATCGGCGCGGTGGCCATCGACGGCAAAATCAACGCAAATCTGGGTTATGAGCTTGAGCATTTTGTCTTCAAGCTGAACTTCCGGCAGCAGTCTTTTGGCTTCTATCACTTGCTGTCTCAACTTTTCCTGCTCACTGCTCCACGATTCTATGAAAGCGACGGGATTTTCCTCAAACGAAAACCGCCGTCGCACTACCTCCGCTCTGGCCTCCTGATCGGGGATTCCTCTCACTTCCACTGCTAAACCGAAGCGATCCAGAAGTTGTGGCCGCAATTCGCCTTCTTCAGGATTCATCGTTCCTACGAGAATGAATTGAGCCGGGTGGCTGAAGGAAATGCCCTCCCGTTCCACGAAATTGACTCCCATTGCGGCGGCATCCAGCAACACATCCACCAGATGATCGTCCAGCAGGTTCACCTCATCGATATAAAGAACCCCCCGATTGGCGGCGGCGAGCAATCCCGGTTCGAAATGTTTTTCACCCGATTTGATCGCTTTTTCGATATCCAGTGTCCCCACGAGTCGATCTTCCGTAGCGCCGACCGGCAGGTCCACAACGGATATTTGCCTTTTGGCTGATCCCAGCTTCTCACCTTCGGCAATCCGGGCAGTACACAAATCACACAATTCTCTCTTTGACTTTGGATTGCAGTGGAACGGGCAATCGGGCACCACTTCTATTTCGGGCAGCAATTGAGCCAGCGCTCGAACCGCAATGGACTTGGCTGTGCCTTTTTCGCCGCGAATAAGCACGCCGCCGAGCTTCGGATTGATGGCGTTGAGGAGCAACGCTTTTTTCATCACATCCTGTTCTACGATGGCGCTGAACGGGTAGGCTGATTTTGATCTTTTGCGCATAACGGTACCTTCCTTAAATTCAGGGCATACTACTATATACTATACCA
>CAZJQZ010000018.1:0-27671 GCA_964548045.1 uncultured Dehalococcoidia bacterium
GTGCAGCCGCAACGATATCTTCTGCGGGAACACCTGTGATCTCCGATACCTTGTTCAACTCGAACTCGGCCAGTGAAGCCTCGAATTCGTCGAAATTCTCACACCGGCTTTCAATGAATTCTCGTTCATGAATCCCTTCATCAACGATCACCTTCATCATGCCCATCATCAAAGGCACGTTTGTGCCGGGCCGATTCTGCAGCCAGATATCGGCAATGTCGCACAGTTCAATATGGCGGGGATCGGCGACTATCAACTTTCCGCCTTTTTGGACAGCCTTTTTTACCTCAAGAGCGACGACCGGATGCTGGCTGGTGGTGTTAGTGCCGATTGCAAATATACAGGCCGCATCGCCGATTTCTTCAATTGAATTGGTCATGGAACCGCTGCCGAACGCTGTGGCCAGACCGGCCACGGTAGCGGAATGTCAGAGGCGGGCACAGTGGTCAATATTGTTTGTGCCTATCACTCCCCTGGCGAATTTCTGAAAGACATAGTTATCTTCGTTGGTGCACCTTGCAGATGAGATGGCCACGAACTCTTCGCTCTTGTACTGGCCAAACTTGTCTGCTACCAAATCCAGTGCCTCTGCCCATGTGGATTCGACGAACTCGCCGTCTTTTTTGATAAGCGGTGTTTTCAGCCGATCAGGGTGCTGAATGAACTCCAGCCCAAATTTACCCTTCACACAATCCTGTCCTCGATTAGCCGGGCCATCCGGGTCGGGCTCAACTCTCATTATCTTTTCGTTCTTGATCTCCACATTGAGCTGACAGCCCACGCCACAGTACGGGCAGATGGTTGTTACTATCCGCTCAGGCGTTCCCTGCCATCGAGCGGTTTTTTCGGTTAGTGCCCCGACCGGGCATATATCGATGCATGCTCCGCAGAACTGACAACCGGCATCCGCTAGCGCATCCCCAAAAATAGTTCCTATTTGAGCATCGTCCCCGCGATTGAGAAAGGCGATAGCCCCGACGCCTCTCACCTCCTGGCAAATCCGCACGCATTTGCCACACAGGACGCACAAATTGTAATCCCGAGCGATCATCGGGTCGTTCCCGACCGGCAAGTTCCTGGGTTGGTATTCAGGAATTTGTATGCCATCCATTCCCACATAATCGACGACCTTTTGCAATTCGCACCGGCCGTTTTTGGGGCAGGTCACGCATCGCTGTTCGACGGAGACGTTTTTCAGGCAGACCTGTAACGGATCACATATGTCCCGTTTATAGCATGTGAGGCATTCATGGGGGTGCTTGGCCAGAATGAATGTTAGTACATTGCGCCGCATTTTCTGGATTTCAGGAGTGTTGCTATTAACTACCATTCCCTCTTTGATCGGCTCAGTGCAGGACGTGACCATGTCCCTCTTGCCTTCGATTTCCACGAAGCACAAGCGACAGGCGCCAAAGGGCAAATCGATATCACTAATTGCACAAAGGTTGGGAATATAGATATCGTTTTCCAGCGCGGCTTCAAGTATTCGCTTGCCTTCAGCAGCTTTTATTTCCTTCCCATCGATAGTTAGCGTTACCATGCCTTTCACCTCACTATAATGGCATCAAACCGGCAATTGTCATAGCATGTCCCGCACTTAATGCATTTTTCCTGATCAAGGGTTGCCGGTTGTTTTTTCTCGACTTGAGTTATAGCACCCGTAGGGCAATTCTTGATGCACAGGCCACAACCTTTGCACTTCTCGGTATCGATATCAAATGTAATCAGATTCTTGCATATTCCGCCCGGACACCGTTTCTCATTAATGTGGGCCTCGTATTCATCCCTGAAATAACGGATTGTCGAGAGGACCGGGTTGGGTGCTGATTTGCCAAGTCCGCACAGAGAACAATTCTTGATCGTCTCCGAGTATTCTTCCAGGGTTTCAATATCACCCGGTTTTCCTTCACCGGCGCAGATGCGTTCCAGAATATCCAGCACCAGTTTGGTCCCGATTCGACAGGGATTGCACTTGCCGCATGATTCATCCTGGGTGAAGGCTAAAAAGAACCGGGCCACGTCAACCATGCACGTTCGCTTATCCATGACCACCATGCCGCCGGAACCCATGATAGACCCTGCCTTGCCGAGGGAGTCGAAATCTACCGGTAAATCCAGCTGGCTTTCCGGCAGGCATCCCCCTGATGGCCCGCCAGTCTGAACTGCCTTGAACTCCCTGCCCCCCATGACTCCGCCACCGATATCAAAAATGATTTCCCGAAGGGTGGTGCCCATAGGCACTTCCACCAGCCCGCTGTTGGTGATCTTGCCGGTGAGGGCGAAAACGGCCGTTCCCGGGCTGTTTTCAGACCCTATGCCGGCAAACCATTCCCCGCCTTTAAGCAGGATTACTGGTACCGAAGCAAAGGTTTTGACATTGTTAAGGGAAGTAGGCAAACTCCTCAGCCCGGATTCAACCGAGCGTGGTGGTTTCACTCTGGGCATACCACGCCTGCCCTCAATTGAGTACATCAAAGCGCTGGCTTCGCCACAAACAAAAGCCCCGGCTCCCTGGGCAATATCAAGTTTGAAACTAAAACCGCTCCCGAATATGTTATCTCCCAGAAATCCTCTTTGTTCAGCCTGTTCGATGGCGATGTAGAGACGTTTGATCGCCAGCGGATACTCTGCCCGAACGTAAATGTATCCCTGGTTGCTCCCGATAGCATAACCGGCAATGGTCATGCCCTCGATGATACTATGAGGATCAGCTTCCAGGGTACTGCGATCCATGAAAGCCCCGGGGTCACCTTCATCAGCGTTGCAGACTACATACTTGGGCTCATTGGGCGCCTTACGCGCTCCGGCCCACTTTCTTCCAGTAGGGAAACCGGCCCCTCCTCTACCTCGCAATCCGGATTTGTTGACCTCATCTATCACCTGATCCGGAGTCATCTCAGAGAGGACTTTCTTCAAAGCCTCATATCCGCCTATTTCAATGTAATCATCGATATTTTCCGGATTGATATGCCCGCAATTGCGCAAGACTATTCTCTGCTGTTTGCTGTAGAAATCAATGTCAGGGTATCTCGGTATAGCTTTCTTGGTTGCCGGATCCTTGTAAAACAGACGTTCCACCGGAACACCATTTTTGAGGTGTGACTCCACGATCTCGGTAACATCCTTTAACTTCACTTCACAGTAGAAAACACTTTCCGGTTCCACGATCACAATGGGCCCTCGCTCGCAAAAGCCATGACAGCCCGTTAGCTTTATATCAACCTTATCATCAAGTCCCTGAGCCGTAATCTCATTCCTTAACTCATCGGTGATTTTCATTGAACCAGAGGAAACGCAACCTGTCCCCTGGCATACGAGAACAGTATGTTTGCCTTCATTCGTAGTGGAAGAATTATCCTGCTGAACCATTTCCGCCCTCCTCCCTGGCATTGGCTCTCGCAGCAAAGATATCTGTAACTTTCCCTGGAGTTACTTGCCCGAATGTGTCCTCGTCAATCACCATCGCCGGAGCCAGCGCACAGGCTCCAATGCAGGCCACTGTCTCCAGGGTATACTCCATATCTTCCGTGTTTTCGTTCTCATCAATGCCAAGTTCGCGTTTGACCTGATCCAGCACTTGGGAACCACCGCGCACGTGGCAGGCAGTTCCACGGCAAACCCGGACGACATGTCTACCCCTGGGTTTTGTGCGGAATTGGGCATAGAAAGTGATAACCCCATAAATTTCCGATGGGGATATATTGAGCGTTTTGCTTATCTCATTGATAGCCTCACGGGGCAGGTATCCCAGTTCTTCCTGCACTTCTTGTAGAACCCGAATGGTAACGCCCATTTTGCCCTTGTAAGGGGCAAGTATTTCTTTAAGCGAGGTTTCCACGGTCACCTCCTTTTTGGATCTCGGTTATCTCAAAACAACAAAAAGGGGAGCTAAACTAGATACTAGCTCCCCATCTTATTAAATGTTTCTACTCTGACTAATGACCTTCCTCATAACCCTGTGAAAACCATTTGATTGTACCATATAGCGAACCGGCCGGGCAAGACGGATTTGATGATATACCCGTCATCATTGGCATTTGAGAGAGTTGCCCGATACCGGAAATCTTCACAGGGGACTGTGTATATTTGCCGATTTACTGCATCCCCTGTAATATGCATTCAGAGGATATTGTCAGCAAAGGTTTAGGAGGCCTTCTTTTTAGCTTCCTTCTCTTTCTCCAGTTTGGCAACCTTGCAGTATCCGCCCTCGCCGGTGAAAGCTGCTTCCAGGCAGTCATTGCAATAAAGGCATTTTTTGATCTCTTTTGCCCTGTCTTCCTTTGCCTTGTTGGCCCAATCGGGATCACGGATAATTTGGCGGCAGACGCCAATAAGATCGGCCTGCCCCGTTTCCAGGATTTCCTCTGCCAGAGCAGGGGTGGTAATCCTGCCGGCAGTCATGATCGGTGTATCATAGCCTGCCTTTCTGACAGCCTTGCGAATAGTATCGGTGATGTACACGTTCACCGCTTCAGGCATATCTTTCTCCGGCATGCAGCGGAATCCGCTATAACCGCCCCAGGGCGGATAAGGGACCGGCAGCCCAAACGGATCGGTTCCGGGCGAATCTTCATACTTGCCGCCAACGGAAATGCTGATGTAGTCGAATCCGATCTCGGCCAGCTTGGCGGCAATTTTAGGAGTATGCAGCAGTGTGCTTCCCCCAACAATGAAATCATCCCCATTGATGCGAATCCCGATAGGATAATCCTTGCCCAGCGCGGCACGAACCCGCTCGTAAACCTCAACGGTGAGCCGCATGCGTTTATCGATGTTCCCGCCGTAATCGTCTTTGCGTTTGTTGTGGGCCGACATGAATGAGGATAGAATGTAACCGTGGGCGCCATGAAGCTCAACGGCATCGAAACCGGCCTCTCGGGCGCGAAGGGCCCCTGCCTCGAAAAAGTCCTTGCTTTGAGCGATTTGCTCATCAGTAACCTCTTCAACTTTTTGCTTCCAGCCCTTGGCTATTTTAAGCCAGTCATAAATCTGGGGCACGATCTTAGTCTCGGTCCCGGCGTGAATGCGGTCGACCATCTCCTTGAGACCGGGAACGAATTTATCGTCGCTCAATCTCAGTGCCGGGAATGGCCGTGGATTGATAGCCACGCCGCCCAGCACGATCATCCCGGTACCGCCCTTTGCCCTCTCAAAGTAGTAGTCGCTATAAGCGGGGGTCGTGAATCCGTCCAGTGCTGCCAGTCCCTCGTGAGCGGGAGCCATCACGATGCGGTTGGAGAGCTTCATCCCGTTTATATCGATGGGTGAGAACAGTTTTTTATATGGCATAGGTTTCCTCCTTCATTACAAATCGCTCTAAATCCCCTTTCCCCGACATAGAAAAAGGCCCGGAGACCGAGCCCTTTCCTGATATTTTAATAGCTGTCTGTGTCTTTTCCTATAGCTTTTCGATTGAACAAAGCATAGCTTTATCTTCAGGGTATCCCATAATAGGATCAAGACGATCGCGATTGACAAGTTCGCAGGCATTTGCTTCCGACCAGCCGTGTGGAATGCTTACCACCCCCAGTTTCATCCCCTCATTGTACCTAGTTTTCATCTTGATGCTGCCAACAGGCGTTGAAATCTTCACCAGTTCGTTATCTCGCACACCTAATTTATCTGCCGTGGAGGGATTGATGTCAACCATTGGTTCAGGAATAATCGCCCGAAGACTTGATATCTGGCGTAACTGGGTGTGAATGAATGGTTCCACCCTGGCTCCGGTCGTCATTACCAGAGGGTACTCTTTGGCCATATCAGGTGAAGAGACCGGGCTTTCAGTTGGCTCAACAAAGGTTGGCATGGGATCATGCCCCAACTCTGCCAGCGTGTCGGAATAAATCTCGATCTTGCCGGAGGGCGTGCGGAATTTCTGCGGTGATGTTTCGATCACCTTGCTCCGATACATAAAACCATTGAGCTGGCTGTTGAAATGGTCGTAGGTAAAGCCGGAAGGCTGAAAGAGCATGTCCAGCATTTCTTCATCGGTTGTCCACTGGAAGTGTTCACCCATCCCCATCTTCCGTGCAAGTTCTGACCATATTACCCAGTCGGTCTTGGCTTCTCCCGGCGGATCGACGACCTTGCGGCGCAGCATAATGAACGGGATACCGTAATTTCCCTGCACTGTGTAACTGCCCATAGCGGTAGTCTCAAGGAATGTGCAGGCGGGCAGGAAGATATCAGCCAGTTCAGCGGTTTCGTTCATGTAGAGATCAATGACCACAAACAGGTCAAGTTTTTTGAGATTTTCCTTAAGCCTCTTCGGGTCCGGCAGTGTCACTGCCGGATTGCCGGCGGAAACGATGAGAGCTTTGATAGGATAGGGTTTTTCCGTCTCCAGTTGTTTTGAAAACACCATTGACTGGCCATAGGGAACCTGTCTGCCCCACAGTTCGTAGAAGAGCGGGAATTCATCGGAGCCCATCGGCTTTTTCTCGTCGGGGACCGGGAGCCTGAGATCGGTGGTGAAGAAAGGCAGAAAGGGAATCCAGCCGCCGGGAACATCTATATTCCCCGTGATGGTCATCAGGATGGCCAGCATACGGTGGTTCTGCACATTGCCAATCTGCCTGTCAAGTGAGGCTGTTCCCTGGTAAATAGCCATTCCCTTGGTAGTGGCCATCTTGCGGGCAACACGCTTGATATCAGCCGCCGGGATGTCGCATATCTCGGCAACTTTCTCTGGCGGATACTGCTTGACGTGTTCCTTGAATTTATCGAACCCGTGTGTCCACTCTTCACAGAATTTCTTATCGTGCAAGTTCTCTTTCAGGATGACATGGGCTATCCCCAGCATCAGGGCCAAGTCTGTGCCAGGTCTGGGTTGCAGATACATACCCAAATCTGCCAAGGGAATTTTCTTGGGATCAATTACAATTAATTCCAGTTTGCCGGCTTCAGCCAAATCGCGCATTTTTTGCCCCAGAGGTTTCATCGATTCCTCGGGGTTGTGACCCCAGACAACCGCCAGTTTGGTGAATTCCAGCTCATCAGGAACGGTGTATCGTCCGAAGGTCATCTGACGGGAAAGTATACGAGACCTGAAACAGCCACCCTCGACAGAGATGAAATTTGGGGTGCCGTAGGCAGCCTTGAAACGTTGGAGAAAGGCCGAGGCCTCGAAGTGCTCCACGGCGACCGATCCGCAGTAAAGGGCCAGAGCTTCAGGCCCAAAATCCTCTTTGATTTGTAACAGTTTGGAGCCGATCGTGTCATAGGCCTCGTCCCAGGTAATCCTCTCCCAAGTGCCATCCGGGAGCTTCTTCATCGGATGCGTGATTCGATCTCGGGAATACTCATACTCAATCAGTTTTTCCCCTTTACTACACAACAGTCCGTGGCTGGCGGGGTGCTCTTTCATCCCCTCGACTTTGACCAGCTTGCCATCTTCAACATAGCAATCCAACCCGCAACAGTTTACGCATAGCGCACAGTCAGTTTTGATTATTTCCATTTTGTTTCTCCATTTTCATAAATTAATCCCCCTTCGGGGAGAGAGTGAATACTCACTAAGTAACCTGGTCCAGTAGCTCCGTTGAGTCGATCACTTCGATATCAGCGGTCTTACGCATTTTCATAAATGGCGAGGAGAGTTTCTGCGCTGTCCCGAGAAACTTCATGGCCACCGGAGCTTTCTCCAGAACTGCCCCGTATGCTTTTGCCATATTGGCATAGCCATGGAGGGCCATATCGAAGTTCATCATGCAGGTGGGACAGGACGGAACTACCATCTCTTTTGCACCCGCATTGATGGCTTCTTCAAGGCGTGCACTGGCTGTCTCTGACGACCATTCAGGATTGCAAAGCACCTGACTGCCACCAGCTCCACAGCACCAGGCTTCCTCTCGATTGCGCTCCATCTCCACCAGTTCAATCCCAGGGATCATTTTGAGCAGTTCGCGTGGCTCCTCGTAAACGCCGGTGTATCGTCCCAGCATACAGGGATCATGCACGGTTATTGTTTTCTTATACTCTTTCTTTATCTTCAGCTTGTCTTCCTTGAGAAGCCTGAGTGCGAATTCGGTGATGTGGAGTACCTCTGGTTCCAATTGTGCATACTTGCTCCAGAGCTTTTTCATAACCATCTGGCAGGCGGTGCATGAGGCAATAATGGTCTTCACTCCCAGTTTGTTAATCGCCTCGACGTTCTTTTTGGCCAGCCTGGCGAATTCCTCTTCCTCCCCCAATTCATAGACAGGGAAACCGCAACAGACCTCATCCTCTCCTAATACTCCCCAGTCAACCCCGGCTTTATCCAGTATGCTGGCAGTGGCCTTGGCGATTGAATTGGCATTGGCGTCAAATTCCAGTGAACAACCGACAAAAAAGAGAACTTCCTGCCCCTGTTTGATCTTCTTTTCTTCTTTCTTCTTGAGCCATTTACCCCGGTTCTTGTTGCTGGTCATGAAAGGATTGTCATTGGCTTTGGTGCTATCGACCAGGGGTTTAACCTGCGGTGGCGGGCCAAGACCACGCTTGACCAGCTCCCGGCGCATTTCCATGTAGGTTTCCAGCGGGTGGAGTCCCATGGCCGCGTAGCAGTGCGCATCACAGGCACCACACAGGGTACAGTTGTATACGCGCTCCGCGGTCTTTTCATTCCATTCCAGATCACCCTCCAGTATTGCCCGGGCGATGGCGTTTTTGCCGATAGCGAAAAAGGATTCGAATCCAAACTTTTCACCGGCGGGACATGTTGGAAGGCTTTGCCTGTAGGCAACCCGGCAGGAGCCACATTTGCTGCAATGATAAATTTGTGACTTGAGATCTTCTAATGCCATTATTTCCTCCTAAACTAAAGGTCCTTAAACACCTGTGATGGTGCCATGATATCATTGGGGTCAATTGACTTCTTGATATCTCTGAGCAGTTTGGAATAACTCGGCAGCAACCCGGGTTCCATCTGCCGGAAGAAGCCGGCGCTGGCCTGAGCCGATCCGTATTTCATCGTCTCCTGGAAATACATCGGCATGAACTTGCGGAACTTATCAATGGAATCCTGATCTTCGGGATTGAACTCGATATCATACTCCATCATGAAGCACTCAGTTCGTTCCCAAGGTGCCAGCCAGATTCGTGGCGGAATTTCCCGCCCGGAGGATGAAGTCATCTTGTAATCAAGCTTGGCCAGCAGTTCATGGGCCAGTTTTTGTGCGCCCGGAACCATGTGCGGCGGCACATAGACGAACGCCATCAGATGGGGCTCGTGACGCAGATAGTGGATAGCTGCTACCGAACTGCCGCCCCAGAGCATATCGAGGTTCTCTTTTACATATCCCTCAAAAGTGATCAGCTTCCCGTTGTTTTTGGAGATAGCTTCGTTGATAAGTTCCCTGTAAACCTCCGCCTGCTTTTCGTTGTGGCAACTGATCTTGGCCATCAGCAGGAATTCCGGCAGCGAATCTTCCAACTTGGCAAATTCCTCCTGATTGTGGAAAACATCGGATGTTGCGGCAATGGCGGCTGTCTGGTATTTGTTAGTAGCCACGATTTGTTTGCAAATCCCAAGCTGGGTAATATCTTTCATGCCACCGACTACGGATTCGATATCTGGGAAAGCGACCTGGATTGGTTCTTCAATAGCGCGCACCGGAACCAGACGACGGATCATCTTGGTAACGATGCCAAATATCCCCATCGAACCGCGGAAGAGTTCGTTCATGTTCGGGCCCCAGGCGATACGAAAATAGGGATTGGTTTGTTCCATTCCCTGGAACGCTGCGGAGCCGGTTCTGAATATCTCCCCGTTTGGTAATACCGCTTCTAGCGAAACCACGTCATTCATATCCATGGCGCCGGTGGAACCGCCCCCCAGATTGAAATTACCGATGGGTCCGCCAGTGTGAGGGCCACCGCCCAGCGGCAATGGTTCGAGCCCGACCTGCTTGGCCTCGTAGATGAGCTTGCCCCAGGTAACACCCGGCTCGATGGTGGCTGTTCGAGTTTCCTGATCGATTTTGATGATGCGATTTAGCCTTCTGAGTACCACTACCGCACCGCCTTTCCGGGGCGACGTAGCACCACTCAAGTTGGTCCCGTAAGAATAGGGATACAACGGAGTCTTGGTTTTATTCGCCAGTTTGACGATTTCCTGGACCTCCTCCGCTGTTCCCGGCACTACCACGTAATCTGAATCATACGCTTTTAGCGCCTGCGAAACCTCATCTCTGCAATAGGGGATGATATCTTCCCTTTCTACGGAGACATATTCTTCGCCGACAATCTTGGCCGCTTCTTTATAGAAGTCGTCCTGTGGACTTCCCATACGTTTTAACCTCCCTCGTCGATTTGCTATTCTGATCCCTTAAGTAAGGGGTCGCATAGCTTCACCTCGGCAACTGTATTTAGGTGTCTCCCGGTCTGGTGCAGAGGTGCTTTCTGAGCCTGCGTCCCATCGGACACGCAGATATCATTATATACTACATGAAAATAATAGACAATATTTGCTATCAGTCCTATAGTGAATGTATGGGATGTATCCCATTCCTAAAACCGCTTTTTTGGGTTAAGATATGAGGGGATAATTAATGAGTAAAAAATGTGTTTTTATTTCTGGAGGCGCTCGCAGCGGCAAGAGCCAATTCGCTCAGGAACTGGCAGGCAGTATCAGTGATAAAGTTCTCTTTGTGGCTACCGCTGAGGCTCTGGATGTGGATATGAAGGTGAGGATCGCGAACCACCAAAACCAGCGTCCGAAGTCATGGCAAACACTGGAGGCTTCCACGAATATAGCGGACAAAATCAGAGAACATATTGGGGATGCTGAAGTTGTGCTCATCGATTGCCTGACACTGCTGGTTTCCAATATTCTGCTTGGTGAGGAACGGGGATTTTCAGAAAAAGAAATTGATGCCGGTGAGGCAGAGAATCGGGTACTGATGGAAATCAGGGCGGTGATCAGTTTTATGCAGGAATCCCCGGCAACTTTCATCATCGTCTCCAATGAAGTTGGCCTTGGAATTGTGCCGGAAAACAGATTTGCCAGGATCTATCGCGATCTGCTGGGCAGGGCCAATCAGCTTGTGGCCTGCCATGCCGATGAGTTCTTCTTCATGATGTCCGGTATCCCGATGAAGGTGAAACCTTAAATGAGCGCTAAAACCCTGATGCTCCAGGGTACCGGTTCCTCAGTGGGCAAGAGCATCATGGTGGCGGCTCTGTGCCGCATCATGAAACAGGATGGTTTCCGCGTGGCTCCGTTCAAGTCGCAGAACATGGCCCTCAATTCCTTCGTCACGAAAGAGGGCCACGAAATGGGCCGGGCTCAAGTGGTTCAGGCAGAAGCCGCCGGACTTGAACCTCATGTGGATATGAACCCGGTTCTCCTCAAACCAGAAGCCGATGCCAAATCGCAAGTAGTAGTCATGGGTAAGCCGTGGAAGACCGTCAGTGCTTATGATTACTACAAATATGCATCGGAGCTTTTCCCGATCATTGAAGAATCGCTTGATCGACTGTGCTCTCAGTATGATGCGGTGGTTATCGAAGGCGCGGGCAGCCCGGCCGAGATCAATCTGCGTCGGTTTGAAATTGTGAATATGGCAATAGCCAAGCTGGCGAAGGCACCGGTTTTGCTGGTGGGAGATATCGATAAAGGTGGCGTTTTTGCTCAATTAGTGGGAACTCAGATGCTTCTTGAAGAGGACGAACGGGAACTGGTCAAGGGATTCATAATCAATAAGTTCCGAGGGGATATTGCCATATTGAAACCGGGACTTGGTATGTTGGAAGATCGTACCAGTGTTCCGGTACTTGGTGTGGTGCCCTATTACCATGATATCATTATCAATGAAGAGGACTCGGTGTATCACACCGGAGACGACGGGAAGGAACCCCAAGTAGACATTGCTGTTATCCATCTTCCCCGAATTTCCAATTCCACTGATTTCGAACCGTTGCAGCAGGAAGCTGGGGTTCGTCTGCGTTATGTCACCGCTCCGTGGCAGATCAACACCCCGGACCTCATCATTATCCCCGGCAGCAAAAGCACCATCTCCGATTTGAATCATATTAAAAATACTGGTCTGGCCGAAGCGATAGTGGAAAAGTTGCAGCAAGGAACGCCAGTGATCGGGATATGCGGTGGTTTCCAGATGCTGGGCAAGCACATCGAAGACCCGGCAGGCATAGAATCTGATGCCGGAAGTGTTGAGGGATTGGGATTGCTTGATGTAACTACCTCATTTGAGGGAGAAAAGTCCACCCATCAGGTTAAAGCTGAAGTTGCTGGTGATACAGGAATGTTTGCCGGGCTCGCCGGTCAGGTGTTGACAGGATATGAGATTCACATGGGACAGACTCGGTGTGGTGAAGTTAACTCAGTTTTCAAGATCACACAGAGATCAGGTGAAAAGGACGATCACTTTGACGGGGCTTTGAGGCGAGATGGCAAAGTATTCGGAACCTATCTTCACGGACTGTTTGATAATGATATCTTTCGGCGGTCATTACTGCAAAACATTAAACCGGGTTATGAACCCGAAGGGCAAAGCCTGCTTTTGTCCAAAGAGGAACAGTACGATAAACTGGCTGCACTGGTGCGTGAGAGCCTGGATATCGAGCGAATTTACAGCATTTGCGGGCTTCGTTAGATATCCGAACACAAGCCAATAAAAAAGGCCCTTGCGTTTCGCAAGGGCCTTTTTTAAACTCACTAAGCTTTTACTTCTTTTTCTTTGTTGCGGTATCGGCAGCGCCAATAAGCTGAACATTGGCCTGGAAGGTGCCGGGAACGCCGCCCTGACACTGTACCAGAGCCATATCGACATTCTTCAATTGTCGCTCCGGTTTCTCGGCTCTGCCCTGAATTTGCCTGTAGCCCTCGTAAACCATGCGGATTCCGCTGGCGCCGATGGGGTGACCGAATGACTTCAATCCACCATCGGGATTGACCGGCAACTGGCCATCAAGCAGGTATCGGCCATCATTAACGGCTTCCGTACCTTCACCTTTGTTGCAAATCCCCAGGGATTCATAGGCAATGAGTTCTGTAATAGTGAAGCAGTCATGCAACTCAACAAGCTGGACCTCTTTGGAGAAATCCTTGACCCCGGTCTGGGCCTTCACTTGTTCGCAGGCAACAGCCGTTTCTGTCCAGAAGGTCGCGTCTACATCGGACTTGCACTTGCCGTTCCACGGATTGATACGGGTAACGGATACACCCAGACCTTTAATCAGAACATAGTCATCGCGGAAATTCTTGGCGATGTCTGCTCTAGTAAGAATTGCGGCTGCCGCGCCGTCGGTGGTAGGGCAGCAGTCAAACAGACCCAGCGGATAAACGATCGGGGGCGACATCATCACTGCTTCCATGCTCAACTCTCGCTGCAAGTGGGCTTTGGGATGCATCGAACCATTATGATGGTTTTTTACAGCGATCTTGGCCAGGGTACGTTTGCCTTCGATCGGGTCAATACCATATTTGTGCCAGTAATTGATGGTCGCCATTGCGTATGCTCCGGGACCTGTCAACCTGGTATTGTATACCGGGTGCAGGCTATCTGGCTGTGTGGTGGGAAGGACATTGAAACCGCAATCCTTACATTTCTCAAATCCCAGGGCCAAGACGGTATCATACATCCCACTGGCAATTGACATAGCTGCCATCCGTATTGCCTCTGAACCAGACCCGCAATTGTTTTCAACCCTGGTGACCGGCTTCAAATCCATTTTGAGCGGCTCACTCAAACAACCGGCGGTTACGCCAGTGAAAATCGTGCCCACAAATGCCGCATCCACAGCATTCGGCTCAATGCCCGCATCTTCATAAGCTTCCCAGGCAGCTTCAATAATTACATCGGCATCACTCTTTGTCCATAGTTCTCCGAATCTGGTCAATCCCATGCCGACTATGGCTACTTTATCTTTAATGGTTCCTTCTGCCATGTGTTCTTATACCTCCTCTTAATTCCCCATTAATCCTTACTTTTTCGGCTCCCTGGGGGGGCGGGCCTTCCAGTAATAATGTATGATACCTTTTTCTTCGTGGAATCTCCTGAAAGACATTTCAACCGGCATGCCGATTTCCATCTCGTTGGGGTCCCTGTCTGCCATGATGCACTGGATTCGTCCACCGCCTTTGAAATCCACTTGACACATGCTGTTTGGCGGATCGGATGTTGGTGTAGCATAATCTAAGTTATAAGTATAGATTTTTGCTGGTGTCTGGGCCAAACTGACTTCAGTGAATTCGTCTTTGGAAAGGCATTTGGGACATACTCGCTCGACCGGGAACTGCACTTCACCACACTTCTTGCACTTACTGCCATGAAGCGAGATGATACTGCTTCGCTCGCGCCATTCACGTGGTAGCGAAGCATACGCTACTGGAGCTGGCGATTCATACTCTTTTGAGACTAAACCTCGGAAAAGTAGATATCGGCCGTAATTAGCTAGTTCCACAGTGGTGGCCAAATGATCTTTCATGCCACGGCGACCATTCTTGATCTTTTCAATTTCCGGCGTGACTTTGATGCTGAAAACGTCGCCACCATCAGCATAACTTACCAGAAGAATTCTGTCTCCGGCCTTCGAATCCTCAAGGGCAGCTACCAGCAATTGAAGTGGGAAAGCACAACCGGTGTTCCCCATCTCATCAAACAGGGGGTCCTGAATTTGAGAGGGTTTGAAACCGCAGTCCTTGACCCAGGTAGCGCGGGTGTGAGGTGTTTTAGCGTGAGCGGGGAAAATGAGTTTGCTGACGCTTTCGGGTTTTAGTTTGAACGCTTTCAGGGCATTGCCAACGGTTTCTGTAAGAAGACGATTGTAACCCTGGGTGTTTACGAAGCGTTCCTCCCATGATTTGACAAACTGGTCGTCGGCTTTTCTCCAGCGATCGGTGAACTCTTCGGTGAAGGAATAAATTCCGTCCACTTCAGCGATCACGTTCTTGTCGCCGACCATGAGGGCGGCGGCACCATCTCCGAAATCACTCTCCTCCGCTGAGTTGGGTGGGGCGAGACGACAATCAGCAGCGGCAACAACCACGTTCTTTTGCGATCCTGCTTTTACCATGTCGAGAGCCAGTTTGAGTCCGGATGTTCCGGCTCTGAGGCTGGCACCGCAGTCAATAGCAAACAAATCATTGTTCAGATCGGTTGCTTTGGCAATGACGGCAGCACTGGATTTCTCCATAAATGCCGGGGTGGTGGTGACGAACAGTAGTCCGTCTACTATGTTTCGTTTGAAGCCTCTCAGGCAGTCAATAACGGCCTCAACCGCCATGGTTATGGTGTCCTCATCCCAATTTGCAACTGCACGACCCCCGTCGCCCGGATATCCATCCCATGCTCGGGCAATCTCTTTGCGACTCAGCCGATAGTAAGGAACATAGGCACCATATGAGGTAATTCCTGCCACTTTTTCTTCCTCCTTAAGACAGAATTTATACGTTTGGCAATCCGATATTCAGGACACCAAATTCGGCAACCTCTAACAATATATCAAATACCGTTACCGACTGTCAATTTCCTTCGGCATGATTTCTGTTATTGCCAAAGTTCGACTTTGAAAATGGGGCACGTTATAATTGGATTCGATTATTATTAAGGAAGCAGATTTGAGCAGCAAATTTTCTCTCATTGTGGATGGGTTCAACATAACGGGAGGCATCTACTATCCGAAGGTAAAGCAGGGTCTGCATCCAGTGATTTGTATTTGTCATGGCATACCAGCTGCTGCGCCAACCCCCGGGGACAGGGGTTATCCTCTGCTGGCTGAGCAGTTTTCCGAAGAAGGTTTCATTACTTGCATCTTCAATTTTCGGGGTTGTGGTGATAGCGAAGGCAACCTTGATCTGCTGGGCTGGACCCGTGACCTCAGTGAGATAATAACTTATTTGAGCGGAGTTGAGGGCGTGGATGAAACCCGCATCTCACTGATGGGGTTCAGCGGTGGGGCGGCAGCTTCTGTTCATGTGGCTGCCCGGGATGAGCGTGTGTCTGCTCTGGTTCTCTGCGCTTGCCCCGCCAGATTTTCGATTGGTGCTCTGGGACGAAGCCCGGAGGAGTTCCTCGATCAGTGCCGTCAAGTGGGAACAATTCGGGATAACGATTTTCCCCCTTCGATAGATGATTGGGCCGGTCATTTTCAGCAGGTAAGTCCCATCGATTGCATAGAAAAGGTTTCACCTCGGCCAGTGCTCGTCATTCACGGTGATGAAGATGAAACGATTCCCCCAAAACATGCCTCGCAACTATTTGCTGTGGCAAAAGACCCCAAAAAGCTGGTCATGATTCCGGGTGGAGATCATCATTTGCGGACTAATGAAAAGGCAGTGGAATCGGCACTAGTTTGGCTCAAGAAAGTCAATGGACTGGCCGGATAATTTCTGGTTGTCTTTATGACGAGCCCCGGGCGATGAAGTCAGCTTTCGGCTGCCCCTCTTTACTGGAGTCCGAAGTGTGCTACCAGAAGTGAAGTCGACGAGTCGATCAAGATCGTCGATTCTAACACCCTCATGCTGGAATCACTAGTTCGATTTTGGCAAATGTAATGAATTTGTAACACTTTGCCCTGCAAACTTTATAATTATTCCACTATTAAATTGGTAGCATATGCTATAGGATTATGATAATAAATTTTAAATCCTATCGGTTCAGTCGTATTATCCTGAGACTAAAGAGAAGAAAGTTCTTGCAAAAATAAGGGGGAAGAAACAACGTTTTGTTATAAATGCAAACAGACGGTTAAAGGGGAAAGGCAATGTTAGTTATCGCATGTATTAAGCAGGTCCCGGATACAACTCAGGTTTCGGTGGATCCCGAAACAGGCACATTGATTAGAGAGGGCGTGCCATTTATCATCAATCCTTTCGATGTTCATGCATTGGAAGAAAGCTTGCGGCTCAAGGATAAGTACGGTTTCCGAGTGGCTGTGATTTCAATGGGCCCGCCGAATACAGAGGTCACATTGAAGAAGACCTTAGCCCTGGGTGTGGACGAAGCCATACTTCTGAGCGACCGGGCTTTTGGAGGTGCGGATACTTTGGCTACCAGCAAAGTGCTGGCTGAGGCAGTCAATAAATTGTCTCAAATTGAGGAAGTAGCCCTGGTAATCTGCGGCAGGCAAACTATCGATGGGGATACGGCACAGGTAGGACCGGGAATAGCCACCCGTTTGGGATATTCTCAATTGACTCTGGTAGATAAAATAGAAAATATCGATGTGCATTCTAAAAGGATTAGAGTCAGACGTAAACTGGAAAGACGGCACGAGATTGTAGAATCATCTCTACCGGTTCTCATTTCAGTGGACAGATCGATAAATCATCCCCGTTATCCCACAGTGCCTATGAGATTGATGGCCGCAGATGCCACCATTGATCTATGGGATAACCAGAAAATGGTGCTGGATCCGGAGACCATCGGGCTCAATGGTTCTGCAACGCAGGTTCGCAAAATCTTCTCTCCGGAGAGGGACAAAGGAGAGATACTGGGCGATGGCACCGAAGAACCGGAAAGAGCCGCCCAAATTTTGGTGAGCAAACTTATAGAAAAGGACCTGCTTCAAATCTAGGCTCGGAATAACGGCCTTATTACAAACAGGGAAGAATAAAAATGACTGAAGAGAAAAAAATCAAGAAACCCCGAGGTGTTGCTCGGCTTATCGAGGGAAAATGTATTGCCTGCGGTGCTCGTTGTCAGAGCTCCTGCAACAAAGCGAACGCAATTGAAATGAACGAACAGGGGGAGCCGATCATTGATATAGCTAAGTGTATCGGTTGCCGCAAGTGCGTCAAAGTTTGCCCGGCTGAAGCTCTCGAGATGTATTTCACTCCGGAGGAGTTGAAAATACTGGAGGAACTGGCAGCTCAAAAAGACGAAGGTGAGGAGATTGATGAGGCCGAAGACGGTGAGTGGCTGGCCATGCTCAAGGAGTACAAAGGGGTGTGGGTATTCGTTGAGCAAACCGAAGGGCAACCGGCTGAAGTTTCCTGGGAATTGATGGGAACCGGCGCGGAGCTGGCTGCTTCGCTGGGAGTTGAACTGAGTTCAGTTGTGATCGGTCAGAACGTGGAGCACCTATGCGACGAGTCTTTCAAATATGGCGCCAGCAAATCTTATATAATGGATGATCCGATCTTCCATTTTTACCGGACCGAACCCTATTACAAAGCAATCTGCTATTTAATAGAAAAATACAAGCCGGAGATAGTCCTGTTCGGAGCCACCGGTCTGGGGCGTGATCTGGCCGGAGCGATAGCTACAAAACTGGAAACAGGCCTGACTGCCGATTGTACCGGTCTGGCAACCGATGAGGAAGGGCACCTGCTGCAAACGCGCCCGGCTTTCGGCGGGAATATCATGGCGACAATCATAACTGAGAGAAGTCGGCCACAAATGTCAACCGTTCGCCCTCACGTTATGCCGATGCCGGAAAAAAACGATAACGGCACCGGGGATATGATTCGTGAATCCATGCAGGCCAGCGAGGAAGATTTCGCCACCAAAGTGCTGGAGATAATCAGGGATTCACAAAGCGCCGAGATCGTTGATGTGGCAACGGCGCAGATACTGGTATCCGGCGGACGCGGCATGGGCGGAGCGGAGAATTTTCGCATATTGCAGGATCTGGCGGATGAGCTGGGAGGCGTCGTATCCTGTTCTCGTGCAGTGGTGGAAGCCGGATGGATGCCACAGGAACGACAAGTAGGTCAGACCGGCAAAACAGTACGACCGAATATTTATATTGCCTGCGGGATCAGCGGGGCCATCCAGCATCTGGTCGGCATGCAGGAATCAGATGTTATTATCGCTATCAACCATGACCCGAAGTCTCCCATCTTTGAAGTTGCCACCTATGGTATTATCGGAGATGTGATGAAGGTAATTCCGTTAGTAACCGAACACATCAGGGAACTGCGGGCCAAAAAGCCAGTCTTAGTTTGATCCGGTTTCGACATTACATTAGGAGTAGATTCTATGGAACCTAACGTCACAGCATTTGCTATCGTTTTTGCAGCCGCCATGCTGTTTTTTATCTGGAGCGCTTACCGGCGTTTCCGATTGATCGCCCTGGGCCAGCCGGATAACCGCTTCGATGCTATTGGCCGGCGCATCTGGAACATGCTGTTTTTCGCTGTAGGGCAGCGGAGAGTGATCAAACGAACCTTCGGAATTAACCATTCCATTCTCTTCTGGAGTTTCATCATTCTCATGATTGCCAATACTGAGTTCCTTTTGCACGGTCTTTTCCCTGATCAGATCGCGCTTTCCAAATTGCCTGATGGTGCGCACCATGCCCTGGCCGCCATATTCGATGTTGTCTCCATCCTGGCATTGGCGGCGGTTATCATCGCTTTCGGGCGGAGGCTCCTGTTTCCCCCTGCCTATATCGATGCCAGAAGCAGGGACGCCTTTTTCATTCTTTCGATGGTGGCGATGTTGATGATTGCTTTCTTCGGATTGCACGGCACTGAAATCGCTGATGGCACCGAGAGCGCCGAGGATTACATGCCGATTTCCAGTGCTGTTTCCGGGGTCTTCGATGGTGTTGCGTCTGATAATTTGGAAACCTGGGCTGGAGTCTTCTGGTGGATTCATGCCATCGTCTTGCTCGGCTTTCTGAACTATCTTCCCTACAGCAAGCATTTGCATGTTCTCACCGCTATTCCAAATTGCTTCTTTAAAAGCCTGGAAAAAGTCAACACTCAAACGCGAGAGGAATTTGTCAAAGGTAAAGAATTCGGTGCAGGGCAGGTCAATCAGTTTCAGTGGAAGGGATTATTCGATTCTTACTCATGCACTGAGTGTGGGCGTTGTACCGATATTTGCCCGGCTGCTTCAACCGGCAAAAAGTTAAATCCCCGGATAGTTATTCATGATATCAAGACAAACCTGTTCAAGAATGGGCCTGCACTCGCCAGTAATAATGGAAAGGTGGTTTCGCTGCCGCTGATCGGGGAAAATCAGGAAGGAAGCGTTTCGGAGGAAGTCCTGTGGGCATGTACTACCTGCGGAGCCTGCATGGAAGTGTGCCCCGTATTCATCGAGCACATTCCCCGGATCGTGGATATGCGTCGTTATCTGGTTGAGACGAAGGCCAAATTCCCGGAAGAGTTGCTAACCTTTTTTGAAAACATGGAGCAACGCAGTAATCCTTGGGGATTAGCTCCGGCAGAAAGGGTTAAGTGGGCTGCTGATATTGAGGTGAAATCCTTTGAGGTCGATAAGACTGAGTATCTCTTTTATGTCGGCTGTGCCGGAGCCCTAGATGCACGGTCTCGAAGAGTAACAATGGCCACGGCAAAAATACTGGATGCCGCTGGCGTCTCATGGGGAATTCTGGGGAAAGAAGAACTGTGTTGCGGGGACAGCTTGCGCCGACTGGGAAATGAATTCATATTCGATCAAATGGCTAGTGCAAATGTAAAACTGTTTCGAGAGAAAGGTGTAAAGAAGATTATCACGCAATGTCCGCATTGCTTTAGCACTCTGAAGAATGATTATGCTCAGTACGGTATTGAGTTGGAAGTGTTCCATCATAACGAGTTGATTAAAAGCCTGATTGATTCGGGTAAGCTCAAATTGAATCCGGGAAGCGATGGTTTTGGTGACATCGTGTTTCACGATTCCTGCTATCTGGGGCGTCACAATGATATTTATGAGGCTCCTCGCGAGGTTGTGGCAGCAGCTACGGGACACCGTCCAATCGAGATGCCGAATTCCCGTGAACAATCTTTTTGCTGTGGCGCGGGTGGGGGCCGAATGTGGATGGAGGAAAGCCCGGGGGAAAAGAACATAAATGTGGCCCGCACCGAGGAGGCGTTGAGCAAGGATCCGCAAACGATCTGTGTCTGCTGTCCCTATTGCCTGACTATGTTTGAGGATGGATTGAAAGATAAAAACGCTGATAGCAAAGTGCAGGTACTGGATATGGCAGAGATTGTAGTTGAGTCACTTGACTGATACGCATGTTTCGGGAAAATTCGGGAATGGTGAGAAATCAATTCGAAACATCTCTGAATCACCTGTATTGCTTAGTATGTCTTTTTGATTGCCGGGTTAATCACATGAAGTGCTTAAAATTCGTACCGAATTTTTCAGAGATCGGTTTTTGATAATGGCAGCCGAAATTCACTCGGAAAAATAGTTTTCAAAAAATGTCGAAAAGTAGACATAATGAGAGCTAATGGGGTATAATTTGAAGCTGTGCCCCTGTAGCTCAGAGGATAGAGCAGCGGTTTCCTAAACCGCGTGTCGGGTGTTCGAGTCACCCCAGGGGTACCACACAACATCTTGTATTTTTACTGCTTGTTTTAGCTCTATGTCGGACAGGCTGTTTATAGCAGTTTGCTGAAATCACTTGCTGTTTTTATTGACAGGTCAATAACCCTCATGTAATCTAGGCTAGCAATTACTTGATAAGGAGGCAAAAGTGGAAGATTCTATAAAAGGTATTGTTCAGCGTGATAAGGAATCATTTGCCATCGTACCCAGAACGCCTATCGGTGTGGTGACACCAGATATTTTGGAAAACATAGCCAGAGTGGCTCGCAAATATGAAATCCCGGTCATCAAAATCACCTCGGCTCAGCGCATGGCGCTGGTGGGAATAAAACCGGAGATACTGGACCAAGTGTGGGAAGACCTCGGCATGGATCCAGCCCCGGCTGTTGGACTATGTGTCCATTATGTCCAAGCCTGTCCGGGGAACACACTATGCAAGTATGGCATCCAGGATTCGCTGGGATTGGGCAAGAAACTGGAGGAACTCCTCGTCGGGATGGAGCTTCCCGCTAAAACTAAAATCGGCATTTCAGGCTGTCCGCTTAGCTGTGGCGAAAGCCACGTTCGGGACTTTGGTGCTTTCGGAAAGAAGTCGGGGTGGACGGTGACTTTTGGGGGTAACTCCGGGGGCAGGCCGCGAATAGGGGATGTGATTGCTGCTGACTTGAGTGACTCCGAGGTAATTGAACTGGCCAGGAAATGCTTTGAGTATTACAAAAGCAACGCCAAGGGAAAAGAAAGAACGGCCCGCTTCATTGAACGTATCGGTATCGATGAATTTAAAAAAGCTGTTCTATGAAAAGAGACCTGAAAAAAATTTCCGGGTGGTGAATTCTTCCACCCGGACTCAGAGTACGATTTCCACTTTACGCGATTCTTGTCTCCGAAGAAATCCGATCGTTACCCGTCCGCCGATCGATATGCCGGCCAGCGCTTTTTCCAGATCATTGGCATTGTTTATTGGTCTTAAGTTGATCTCTGTTACGATATCGCCCGCATGGAGTCCCGCTTTTTCCGCCGGGGAGCCCACGGCTACGGCTCCCACAAATGCCCCGAAAACGGGAATCGTCCTGGTTTGCTGTGTTATTCTGCTCGCATCGGCTATTTTCAATCCAAAATGCGGGCGTTTGCCGTTTCCGCCGCTGCTTTTTGTCAGCAGGTTCTCCAGTCTGGCCCGGTCAAATCCAATAATGACCTGACCGTCAACTGTGATTACAGGCACGCCCATTTGCCCTGTCAGTTTCATCATTTCCTGAGCGGCTGCCTGATCACGCGAAACATCACATTCGGTAAACTTGATTCCTTTGTCATTGAGGAATTTCTTCGCCTGATGGCAATATCCACAATTTGGTGATGAATATACTTTTATATCCATTGTGAACTCCTTGTTCTCCAAATCCCCCTTTCATAAAGTAAGGGGGATTTAGTTCTTTCTCAACTCAGCCAGTTTTTCGAATATCTTAAGTTCATTATCTGAAAGCTTCTCCGGCAGAACCACCTTGACTTCGGCGTAGAGATCGCCCTTCTCATCCTTTTTTTTCAGTCTGGGCATTCCCTTACCCTTTAGTCTAATTCTTTTCCCGTTCTGCGTCTCAACCGGGATCTTTAGTTTGACTTTTTTCCCATCAACTGTTGGGACATCCACCTCTCCACCAAGGACCGCTGTGGTTAACGGCACGGATACTCTGGTGGAAAGATCATCCCCGTCTCGCTCGAAATTATTGCTGGATTTAATCTGGGTAACAAGATACAGATCGCCGGCGGGACCTCCGGCTGCCCCCGGCCCTCCCTGTCCTTTCATCTTTATTCGGGAACCGTCTTTGACGCCTGGCGGAATTCTTGCCTCAATTGTCCTCGATGTTCCGTTGGTACCCATTTGCATCAATCGAGTTGTTCCGCCGAAAGCTTCTTCCAGCGTGATCTCGACAGGTTGTTCAAAATCCTGTCCCTTCCGAGGTCTTGGCTGGTATTGCTGACTCGATCTGCTGTCGTTCCCACCGAAGAATTGGGAAAAGAAATCGGAATATCCTCCGTTTCCTCCAAAGAGTTCCTCCATTTCTTCTGCAGTTACCGTCCGGTACTGATAACCTGATTGACCTGCTCCTCCGTTTCCAAATCCGGTCTGCCCCCAGCTAAACGGCTGGCCTTGCGCGTTTCCTCCTGCCTTCTGCCATTGCTCATATTGCTTCCAGTTGGCCCCAAGCTCATCGTACTTTTGACGTTTCTCTTTATTGCTCAAGACCTCGTAAGCCTCGTTTATTTCCTTGAATTTGGCCTCAGCTTCCGGGTTGCCGGGGTTGACATCAGGATGGTACTGGCGTGCCAGCTTGCGGTACGCCTTTTTCATATCCTTTTCGGATGCTTTTTTATCAACACCCAGTATCTGGTAATAATCTTTGTAATCCATCCTGAATCACCCCCTTTATCTTGATTTTCTTTTCCAGCAGGGGCGATTGGCAAATCGCCCCTGCTAATTTGTTAAACCTCCCTGAATTCGCCCTCCACCGTGCTGTCGTCACAAGGCTGGCTATTGCATGTGCCTCCCTCGCAACCCGATGCTCCAACCCCGGCGCCGGAATATACCTCCTGTCCGATTCGCTGCATGGTAGCTTCCAGTTCTTCCACAGCTCTCTTGATCTGATCGGTGCCAGCGCTTTGAATTGCTGATCTGATTGCAGCTACCTTGCCTTCAGCTTCTGATTTGAGATCTGCCGGAATTCTATCGCCCATCTCGTTCAATGTCTTTTCAGTCTGATAGGCCAGGTTATCGGCGTGATTCTTAGTGTCAACCTCCTCACGTCTACTGTTATCCTCTTCAGCGTGAAGTTCTGCTTCTTTTACCATCCGGTCAATATCGTCTTTGGAAAGCCCCGAACTGGCGGTGATGGTTATCTTCTGCTCCTTGCCAGTGCCCTTGTCTTTGGCGCTGACGTTCAGTATTCCGTTGGCGTCCAGATCGAAGGTGACCTCGATTTGAGGTATCCCTCTTGGCGCAGGCAAGATGCCGTCCAGCATGAACCGCCCGATTGTTTTATTCTCACCGGCCATCGGCCTTTCGCCCTGTAATACATGCACTTCAACGCCGTTCTGGTTATCGGCCGCGGTGCTGAATATCTCGCTCTTGGACGTTGGGATGGTCGTGTTCCGCTCGATCAGCGGGGTCATCACGCCGCCCAGGGTTTCGATTCCCAGCGTAAGCGGCGTCACATCGAGCAGCAGTACGTCCTTGACATCTCCTTTGAGCACGCCGCCCTGGATCGCCGCACCAATGGCGACCACCTCATCCGGATTCACTCCCTTGTGCGGTTCCTTGCCGAAAAGCGCTTTGACCTTCTCGATCACGGCTGGCATTCTGGTCTGTCCGCCAACGAGTATAACCTCGTCGATTCCACCGGTTTTGAGCCCGGCGTCTTCCAATGCCTTGTTGACCGGCCCGACGGTTCGTTCGATCAGATCGCTGACCAGTTGTTCCAGTTTGGCCCGATTCAGGGTGATGGTCATGTGTTTCGGCCCGTTGGCATCGGCGGTGATGAACGGCAGGTTGATCTCGGTTTGGGCCGTATTGGAAAGCTCGCACTTGGCCTTCTCCGCAGCTTCCTTGAGCCGCTGCAACGCCATCCGATCCTGTTTTAAGTCGATTCCCTGATCTTTCCTGAATTCATCCACCAGCCAGTCGATGATCTTCTGGTCGAAGTCGTCTCCGCCAAGATGGGTATCCCCGTTGGTGGATTTGACCTCGAACACTCCTTCGCCCAGTTGCAGGATGGAGATATCGAAGGTACCGCCGCCAAGGTCATAGACGGCGATGGTTTCATCACCCTTCTTGTCCAGTCCGTAGGCAAGTGCTGCTGCCGTGGGCTCATTGATGATGCGCAGAACTTCCAGTCCAGCGATCTTGCCTGCATCTTTGGTTGCCTGCCGTTGGCTGTCATTGAAGTAAGCCGGAACAGTGATGACAGCCTGGGTGATCTTTTCTCCCAGTTTGGCCTCGGCATCCTGCTTCATCTTTTGCAGTACCATTGCCGATATCTCTGCAGGCGAATAATCCTTTTCGCCCATCTTGACCTTCGCATCGCCATTTTTTGCCGATGTTATTTTGAATGGCAGGATCTTCTTATCTCTCTCCACGTCAGCATCGTTTGCCTTGCGCCCGATCAGCCGCTTGACCGAAAAAATGGTGTTGTCAGCATTAGTCACCGCCTGTCTTTTGGCGGCCTGGCCGACATAGCGTTCCCCGTTTTTATTGACGGCTACGATGGAAGGTGTCACGCGAACACCCTCCGCGTTTTCCAGAACCACTCCATCCCCTGCCTCCATCACTGCCATGCAGGAGTTAGTAGTCCCCAGATCTATTCCTAAAATTTTTGCCATTTTGAACCTCCTTATCGAAATCGTTTGATTTTAGTTTTTCCTTGGGTTAAGGATTCTTTCCCATTGATTCTGAAACCATCTTTTCCAGTTTTCTTCCTGGTACCTCCTTGCCGGGATTCCGTCTTTTTGCATCGTTCGAAGAAAATCGTCATATCGGGATTCTCGATTGCTGTAGAATTCACCGTTTGTATTTATCATCTTTCCTCCTTTTCCTTTTCTTTGATCTGTTGTGGGTAGCAACCTTTTTTGATTCTTCCTCAGCCAGGGTCGGGAGATAGTGCCTATAGGCGCACTGCAAACAGTACTCGTACCATTCCCCATCTCCGATGTCCCAGGCTACAAATACATTGCCGTTACATTTGGGGCAAATCTTGATCGCATCCATCGAGTATTACCTCCTCTAATTTTTTCATTTTCCAATTCAGCCTATATGATCCAGTCATCCAACAGTGATTTTGAACTTTCATCATCTTTATTCTCATTCTCCCACGTCGAATGCGGGAAGTAGTTATGGAATTCCTTTTCCTCGCCACATTTCAGGCATTTCCCCTTGCTGAACGGGCCTTCAGGTGGTTCAATTACCCAGTGATGGATGCATGTTTCCTGACTTTGCTCTTGTGCTGATTCCGTCGATTCCTCGAGCAATCTATTTGTCATTTCGCCACCTCCTTCATGAAATTCCTTATAATTCTAGGATGAAGGGGGCTAATTGTATGTGACCTCGGTCACAAAGTTGACAAACTATTTGTCAGGTATTTCGGAAGATACTTGTACTACGTTTTTTAATAATGGTTAGTTTCAATAAATGAAATGAGATGCCCTGATGGAAAGCTGTCGGGCTGCTTCTCACGATCTTATGTTGTTTTGGAAGGTGGTGGGTTTATTTCATCCCAGCTCTAACATTGTAGTTGGTACAACAATAGGGGGCAGGGCAGAGTCTTTGAGTTCAAATGCAGATTACAATGTAAAAAGAGGATCGGCATTTGCCGATCCTCTTTAATTCACCCTGCTAATCTCTGAGAGTATCCTGTCGGTATTCTATCCTTCAATAACTATCTCATAGGCACAGTGCAAAGCTCCCTCAGGACATACAGCTTCACAAACGGTACACCAACCACATAATTTCGTTTCTATAATAGTTGCCTTTCCTTCAACAATCACAATAGCGTTACAGTGACACGCAGCCACGCACGTTCCGCAGCCTGTACACTTTTCCACATCTACTACTGGCATTTCCAGCATTTCAGTTCCCATCCTCCATTATAATAACGGCATAGTTAGATTTGGTAAGTGACTTTCGTCTCATTGTTTATCTGAGGGATGAGCATTGATCATTTGGCTCAATCCTGCCTTATTGGCAATTATCAGCCGATTACGCTCCATCCGTATCAACCCATCTTCCTGCAATGTCTTCAGTGAACGTCCAACTACCTCGCGTGCTGTGCCTGCCAGGGCTGCCATTTCCTGCTGAGTCAATTTTGGCTTTGGTCCTGCGCCATCTGCGTATTCCAGTAAAATGCGGGCGATTCTACTGATTACCTGCCGGAAGGAAAGGTCTTCCACCAGTTCCAGTAAATGCCTTATTCTCTCCGATAAAACACTTATCACGTTGGAGATCAATTTTGGATAATCCTTAAGAAATTTCTGCATGTCTTGTTCGGCAATGACGTAACAATTGACAAGGCTCATTGCCTCTGTGCTTGTGGGACTGGTGCCTTTGTCGAAAACGGCCACGTCATTAAAGGATCCTCCGGGGAGAACTATTTGCAGGATTTGCTCTTTCCCCTCGCTGGATACCTTGAAGCATTTAACCGCTCCAGAAACAACGAAATAAAGCGCATCGCCAAGATCTCCTTCCCACGTGATAAAATCCCCTTTATTAAAGGTCTTCGCGAAGAAAGATTCGGCAATTACCTCGATATCTGAAGCATTCATGCCGGCAAAGTAAGGGGATGTTTGCAGAAACTCAACTGGTGCGGCCAATTTTTTTACTCTCTCAAAAATATAAGATATTCTAATTCATTTTTATGTGTTTTGGCAATTTAAGATAATGCCAATGGCATTCTT
>CAZJQZ010000019.1:0-5221 GCA_964548045.1 uncultured Dehalococcoidia bacterium
TGGATGATTGCAGCTTTACAGAATATACAATCAGGGAAGATCTGCCATACCAGGATTATATTGTCAGTGGAATAAAATAAAAGGAGAATAGAGCTGTGCTGCCAGAGGATAAATTTTTCCAAACAAATGACGAGAAAAAAATATGGGAGCGATATTGCGGTTTTCTTGATCTTACCTTAGAAGAGTTCATGCAAATCCAGCAACGCTTGCTAATGGAGCAAATTGAGCTTGTGGCTGACACCCCATTGGCAAAAAAATTTATGAACGGCAACAAACCACAAAATGTGGAGGAGTTCCGCAATATGGTTCCGTTGACTACATATGAAGAGTATGAGCCATATTTCAGCCAGCAACAGGATGAAGTATTAGCAGAAAAGCCTTTGTTCTGGTGTCATAGCTCTGGACGTGGAGGAAAGTTCAAATGGATGCCATATACACATCGTGCCTATGACGCAATTGCCAAGCGCTGCGTCTCCATATTTATACTTAGTTCTACTGAAAAAAAAGGCAGAGTAAATTTCAAGCCAAGGTGGAGAGTGCTTTTTTTGATGGCTCCAAAGCCATACACATCCGGAACACTTGTAGACTATGTTCAAAGATATGTATCTCTCCGAGTTATGCCTCCGCAAGAGGGGATGGAAAACATTCCGTTTCCAGATAGAGCGGCCATCGGTTTTCAACAAGCACTTCGCACAGGGGCAGATACTGTAGCTGCCATTGCTAGTGTTCTGGCAAAAACAGGGGAAAGGATGGCAGAACAAGCGCAGGGCATGCAGTTTTCATGGAACATGTTGAATCCACCCGTTTTTTATCGCTTGATTTCGGCATGGGCTAGGAGTAAACGTGATAACAGGCCAATTCTCCCCAAGGACCTTTGGCCAACTAAAGGTATCGTCGTAGGCGGAACGGATGCTAGGATATACAAAGATGCGATTACGCGTTATTGGGGGGTTGTACCGTTCGAGCTTTATGTAAGTACCGAGATGTATATCATTGCGCTTCAAGCTTGGAATAGAAAATGGTTGACTTTTTTACCTGACTTAGGTTTCTGGGAATTTATACCTCAGGAAGAACTGGCCAAATGCAAGGAAAATGAGGGGTATTCCCCTAAAACGGTGTTATATAATGAGGTAGAGCCCGGGCATGTTTACGAAGTGGTTGGGACACAATTCTATGGGATACCCCTTCTCAGATATCGTATGGGAGACCTAGTGAAATTCGTTGCGCTAAAGGATGAAGATGCCGGTATCAATCTCCCTCAGGCGGAATTTAAAACAAAGATAAGTGACACTATCGATCTGGGTGGTTTGACAGACCTTGACGAAGTAACAATTTGGACAGCAATTGAAAACTGCGCTTTTAAATATGAGGATTGGTCAGCACGTAAGGAAATAATTGATGGCAAAGGATATCTATCCATTTACCTTGAGCTAAAAGAAGAAAAAATGGCCACTGATCTTGAGGCCCTCATTGATCAACAATTGAAAGCTATTGATGTTGATTATAGAGATGTTGAGACCATGCTAGGCTTACAGCCCATAAAAGTGACTCTACTTAAACCTGGCACTTTTCAACAATACTATGAGGTAAAGCAAAAGGAGGGTGCTGATTTGGCCCATCTAAAACCACCTCACATGAATGCATCTGAAGAAATCATTCAATTACTGCTTCAGTTTAGTCAGAAATAATTGCAATCACCATGGATTTTCCTTATTTGCTCCCGCCACTCATATCAGCGATCGCTGCGAGCATTTTGTTGGCTCTGATCATAGTTAAGGCACGCCATAACACCGCCAGCAGAATATTCTCCCTAAACGTATTCGCAGTGTTTTTGTGGGCACTCTTCATCTTCTTCATGAGAAACAGCCCAAATGTAGAACATGCCTTATTGTGGGAAAAAGCTCTAATACCTGTAATATTCCTATTCTTTGCATCATTTTATCATTTTTCCCTTGCTATTACGAATACATTGGGAAATAAGCTGGTCCTTAAAATTACCTATTTTTGTGGAATACCAATAATCGCAACCAGTTTTACTCCCTGGTTTTTCAAAGAGGTTGTAGAAGAATCGTATGGTTACGCACCTGTTTTTGGGCCTGCTGGTTATATCATATTCGGACTGGCAAGTGCTTTGTTGATGATGGCATTTCATAGCTTAATTCGAGCACACAGAAACTCCATAGAATATGAAGAGAAGAATCGCTATCTATTTGTTTTCTTAGCTATGCTTTTCCCACTGATAGGTCTATTAATTGACGTTTTCCCAATGATTTACCCTGCCAGTATTTTTGGAAACATGGGTTTTTGCATTCTCGCCAGCATCGCCATCTTCAGATACCACTTGTTCGATGTCAGGATCGCTTTGCAAAAAGGCTTCCGATACCTGATGGTCAGTGGCTTCGTTGCAATACCATATGTTACCATTCTCTTTTTAGTATCTGGGCCACTCAAACCTGACAAAGGGTCATTCTTAATTCATGCGGCCTTCGTGCTGGCTCTGGCATTTGCTATTCAGCCATTGTGGCGTGTTGCTCAGGGAATAGTGGACAGGGTGTTTTACCGGGGAAGATATGACCACCTCAAGACACTGGAGCGGTTTAGCCAGGAATGCACAGAGATTATCAATCTGACAAAACTATCGGAACGACTAATTTCAATTACAACAGCAGCAATGAGAGCTTCCAGTGCTCACTTGATGATCTTCGAAAGAAACGGACTTAAGTATATTGATATATCCAACTTATCTAATGATGAGGAAACCGCTCTTCAGTTCGATGCCGATAGCGCCTTCGTGACATGGTTTAGAAAACATGACTGGCCCCTCAGTCGAGCCAAAATCGACTATTCCAGCGAACTGGCATCGGTCACGGCCAGAGAAAGAGCGATGCTCGATGCTACCAGTGCAGATTTGCTGGTCCCTTTTAAGCGTGGGGCGGACCTTATCGGTATCCTTATCATGGGTGAGAAGCTTTCGGGAGAACCGTACGGCAATGATGATATTGCCATGCTAATGGTTTTGGCGCGACATGCTTCCACAGCGATAGAAAACGCCTATCTATATGACCAGTCTATCCGGACAGAACACGCATTGAGGGAGAGCGAAGAAAAATATCGCAGCCTTGTTGAAGGCATGCAGGATGGCATCTTCATCGCTCGCGATGGGAGATTGCTGTTTGCAAACGATGCCTTTACCAGAATAATTGGCCGTACAACTGGTGAGATCATCGGGATGGAATTTCATAAATTTGTCGCACCGGAAGACCAAGATAAAATCGACTTGCAAATTCTTCAAAGTGAAGCCCAGAACGGTGGTCCCCGGGACTATGAGTTACGCATGCTTCACAAAGATAGAAAAACCCATGTTTATGTCAACACAACCATATGCGGATTCAATTACGAGGGGCATTTCGCGCTAATGGGTACTGTTAAGGATATTACCGAACGTAAACGGGCAGATGAAGCCGCCGCACGGGCCAAAGCATTGGAAGAACTGGATTCGTTAAGAACCGCCCTGCTGGCAAGCGTTTCTCATGAATTGCGTACCCCTCTGACATGTATCAAGGGGATTGCCAGCTCGCTGGTTCAACCCGATGTTGAGTGGGATAAAGAAACTCAGCAGGATTTCCTTAATACAATCAATCGAGAATCGGACGCTCTGAACCATATAGTTAATGACTTAATGCAAATGTCTCAGATGGAAGCTGGAATTATGAGGATGAATAAAACTGAATGCAGTATATCCATCATATTGAACAACATTCGCGAACAGCTTAAATATTTAACATGCGATCATAACTTTCAAACAAATATCCTGCCCGATATACCATTGATCTATGCCGACGAGATCAGAATTGGCGAAGTTGTCACCAACCTCGTTTCCAATTCAGTCGCTTATTCTGATAAGGGAACCTCCATCAAGCTGGAAGCTTATAATCATAACAATGCAGTCACGATTACTATAACAGATGAGGGAATAGGCATCCCATCCGATCATTTAGATAAGGTTTTCGACCGTTTTTACCGGCTCGAAAGCGGGGTTGCCCGGAGGAGGGGAGGCACGGGACTGGGGTTATCGATTTGCAAAGGCATTATAGAAGCGCATAACGGCAGCATCTGGGTGGAAAGCGCGATTGGCAAAGGATCTAAATTCAGTTTTAGCCTGCCGTTTCCAGCAGGTTCACGTATCAATCCAAGTAAACAATCCCCTCCTTTGAACACGGGAAATGGGGAGAAGACACCCTTTTCTTAAATGGAGCTTCAAATGGATAAACCATTACGCGATCTCATCGATGTAATTCAGTTCACTGAAAACGTGGCCGCCAGGATTCACGGCGTGCGAGCTCAGGACGAGATATTCAAGATCGTTACCGAAGAATTCGTACAATCCGAACGATCCCTGACCGGCATCCTGATGGTCGAAGACGATGGTTCATGGCTAAGCGTAGCTCAGGTCTCTTTATCTCGGGATGCAGTAAAGAAACTTGAGATAGCGGCCGCATCACCGATCGAGGAATTCCGCATCGAACTGAGTCCGTCCAACATCTTGAGCCGTGTGGTAAAAGAGGGCATAACCATTCAAGTAACAAGCGGGGCTCTTTTTGAGGCTATCCTTCCGGCCAGCCTTACTTCGCAGGCCCAGGATATAATGGGATTGGGAGAGGAGAACTCCATCCTCACACCTTTATATCGTAGGACGCGGATCGTAGGAGTTCTGATGATAATGGCTCCTGAGTTGGCCGAATATTTCATGCCTTCCGTAAGAAACCTGGCCCGGCACATTTCCACAGCCCTGGAACTGGCTGATGAATATGCCGAACGGAAAAAGGCTGAACAACTGCTGCAAAGACATCGGGAACGGCTAGAAAACGTGGTCAAGGAAAGAACCTCCAGCCTGGAAGAAGCGAATACGGCATTGCGGGTGATGTTGAAAACCGGAGATCAATTGAAAGCGGAAGTACAGGAAAATGTCCTGTTCAACGTAAAGAGATTTGCGTTACCATATATCGGTGAATTGAAGAACAGTGTCCTCGATGAAAGACAGAAATCGTATCTGGATATGCTGGAAAAGAGCCTCAATAACATCACAGCCCCGTTCCTGAAAGGAGTATCCGCTCAAAGCCTGAACCTGACTCCTACCGAAATGACGGTAACAAATTTAATAAAGCAGGGCAAAACCTCAAAAGAGATCGCTGAAATGCTTAGTATGTCGCTGCGTACCGTG
>CAZJQZ010000019.1:5231-27544 GCA_964548045.1 uncultured Dehalococcoidia bacterium
TGGAAACGCATCGCTACAATATAAGGTCAAAACTCGGGCTAAAAAATACAACTGTTAACCTCGGAACCTATATCGCCTCCCTGGATAACCTCGTAGATCACCTAAGTAATTCGTAGTCATTAATCCAGTGTTGTCTCAATACCATCTAAGTGGTAACATTATTTCGTAGAATCGAAATATCTAACTAAAAGAAGATATTTCCTATGTTTTAACAGATGGTAAAAAGCATCGATATTTGCAGGAATTTATAATTTTAAATTTCGATAAAAATAAAGGAGGTATATATGGCCAAAGATGAAAGATATGATGTCATAATTATAGGCGCAGGCCATAATGGAACCACGACAGCGGCATATCTGGCCAAATGTGGACTCAGTGTCCTGGTGCTGGAAGAAAGACCCGAAGGTGGTGGTGCACAGGAAACCTGTGAACCCATTGCGGGTGTGCGTATCCAGCCACATGCTATCGGAAACTACGGTGGATCAGCCCCTGGCTGGGAGCAACTGGAACTGTGGAAGTACGGTTTTCGAATGGACCACGATCCCAGGTATGAGGTTCCGTTTGATACCGGCAGAGGGCCAATGACCCGTGAAGGGACACTCCAGGTAGGTGAAGAAGACCAGATGGGTTGGGCCAAGATCACAGGTCTGCTCGGAGAGCCTAATTTCCACAAGGAGTTGCTACGAGCTACCTTCTGGACTCCGCCTCATCCGACTTATATTGAAAACGATGAGAACACCATTCCTTATATGCAGGTTTATAAGCAGTATTCGCCTGATTTGTGGACCAAAGAGTTGCTCGAATACACCATGTTCGACTTCATGGACCAGCATATTAAGAGCGAAGCTTTCAAAGTGTTCCAAGCCTATATTGCGAATGTATCTGGTGCATTCGGGCATTTTCCGGGTGTTGCCGTACCGGCGGTGGAATGTGTCGCAACCGTCTTGCCACCAGCTGTTCCTAAACCGGTTGCTTCTCGGGGTAATATGCACGGTTACTACCATGCCCTGTTCCGATGTGCAGTCGCCAATGGTGCAGTAATCCGAACCTGTTGTCCTGTAGAAGAAATACTCATCGAAAATGGAAGAGCTGTTGGAGTTCGCCTTCGTGATGATGCTACCCTGGCTAACAAGAAGATTTATGCTAACAAGGCAGTGATCAGCGGGGCTCACATCAAACCAACGTTCCTTAACCTGATCGGGGCCAAGAACCTGGATGCCGGTTTTCTGCAGAAGATCAAGAACCTCAGCCTGAAGGGCGGAAGTCTGTACATGACTCATTTCCTAACTAAAGAGGAATTCCGCTATCGGCCACAGTACCTCTGGCCGACTCACGAAGTGTTTAACGGTGGTTTCTATTGCATGGAAAATATGGAAATCTACTGGAAGAACCTGGAATGTGTCCTGGGTCGGCAGGAGAACCTGGATATTCCTCCTGATGAGGCCATGTGGGGAATGGTTGGGGCAAACAACTACCATGAATCTCAGCCACAGTGCACACGCGAGGGATACTATGTCAACGGACCTCTGTGGATGATGGTGCCGACACCGGAGTATAATGCTGATGGCGCTCTGGCTATGGATAAGACCCCGGAAGATAAAAAGAAATGGGACGACTACATGGTCCAAACCCTCTCCTGTATCGTGGAGAACGCCGATTACGATAATATTGTCAAAATCTGGAGTGACAGTCCCTGGGGTCAGGAGTTCCGCAATACCGGGATGTTGGGAGGTTCGTGGTACGGTACACGATGCGATCGCGATGAATGGTGGAACGAGCGGCCGGTGGCCGAGCTGGCCCGCTACAGAGTGCCAGATATCGAAGGTCTTTACCTTTGTCACCAGTCCGCTGCCCATCCCGGTGGTCTGTGCCTGATGGCCGTTGGTTACAACCTGATGCACGTCCTGATCGAAGACGGCATCTGTGAACCGGGTCCGTGGTGGTATGCTTCACCGTGGTACATTCCGGAAGAAGGAAAAATCTCAGCCGTGCCCGGGCAGGGCAAGGTCTAATAGGAGGTATGAAGCGATGATGGAATTTCAAGGTTATACACACCCTCAAAGCTACTTCCCGGAATTCCCACCGGAGAGTGAATGGGATGTCATTATCATCGGCGCTGGTCCGAATGGTTTAATCGCCGCGGCATATTTGGCAAAAGCAGGTTTGAAAGTCGCTTTGATTGAACGCCGATATGAAGTAGGCGGGGGACTGGCCACCGAAGAAATCCTCTTTCCCGGTTATTATTCCAGCATGCACGCCATCTACCACATGATGGTCGATTACATGCCGGTGCTTCGGGATTTCGATCTGGGTCGACATGGACTGGTCTGGATCAAGCCCAATCTGCAGGCATCGATGGTTTTTGAAAATGGCGATTCGGTCCTGTTGACAAATATGATCGAGGACACTGCCGATTCCTTCCTCAAGTACTCGGTAAAAGATGCACAAACATTCAGCAAAACGATGGGTCGCTGGCGCCGGATCGTTAAGGATATTATCGCACCTATGACGTTCATACCGCCCATGCTTCCCATTGAAATTACCATGGCGCTGCAAAAAAACGAGGTCGGGCAGGAATTACTGGAACTGGTGGAACAGAGCCCGTTGGATATCGTTACCAGCATGTTTGAAAACGACCGTGTTCGGGCCATGCTGCTCTACAACATCTGTATGTGGGGCTTGGACCCGCGAGAGACCGGTGTAGGATTATTTGTGGCACTGTATCTGGATCGCATGATGAACAAATGCTACTGCCAGGGTGGTTCGCACAAATTTGCCAACTCTCTCGGCCGTGAAATCGTGCAGGCCGGTGGTGTGATCCTGGATTCATCACAGGTCAATGACATTATCATGGAAGGTGGTAAAGCGACAGGCGTATTCCTTTGGGAAGGCCGTACGCTTAAAGCCAAAGCAATCATTTCCACGCTCGATCCGCAGACCACTTTCAACGATCTCGTTGGCGCCGATAACTTACCTGCCAGCTTGAAAGAATCGGTCGATGGATGGAAATATGACAAATGGAGTTTGAACACGCTGCACGTTGTCTCGGAGGAACAACCCCGATATCTGCCTCGTGACGGCTGGGCAAGCGAAGCGTTCATGACCATTTTTGGCTTCGAGAGTATGGACCAGATGCTGGAGCACTGGGATAATGTAGTGGCAGGCAAGCTCGATACTTCGATCATGGGCGGCCATGCCACCTGCGAGAGCTTCTGGGATTCGCATCTGGTTCGCGTTCCCCCGGAACATGCTCACCGGCAGGTCTCCTTCTTCCAGCACCATGCACCGTATAACCTCGAAGGCGGCTGGGAAGCTAAAGGTCCGGAGATCGAAGAAGCTATCCTTCAGAAGTGGGCCAAGTACGCGCCAAATATGAAGAAGGAAAACATTGTACAAACCAACCAGGAAACCCCGGTTGATATCGAGATCCGCTTCCCGAACATGCGTTACGGTTCCATCAAGCACGGTGACTACAAACCGATCCAGCTTGGTTGCTTCCGGCCGAACCAGGAGTGCTCGAGCGGTAAAACACCGATTGAGGGCCTCTACACCGGCGGCGCTTCCAACTATCCCGGCGGATGTGTGCTGGGTGGTGGGGGTTATCTTATTGCCAATAAGGTTGCTGAGGAATTAGGCGTGACCAAGTGGTGGAAACCAACCAAAGAAATGGAGCGATGCACTAAAACCTATCTGGAAGGGTAAGCATCTTAAGTAAAACAAGCTTAAAAAAGGGTCTCCTTTTGCAGGAGGCCCTTTTTTTGTGCAATTCACCGAAATTCCAGAAATTTGGTTGACAGAATAGTGGTATGATGCTAAACTATCTAGACTGGACGGGCGTCCAGTCTAGATATGGCAAACGCATTACAATCCATTTCCACAGAAAGGCAAAATGCTATCCTCGAGACGGCGATAACGCTGTTTGGGTCAAAAGGATATCAGAGTGTCACCATCGACGAAATCGCCAGGACCGCCGGGGTATCCAGAGGATTGATACACTATCACTTCGGCAACAAAGAAGATTTGCTTTTGCAGATCGTAAGCAGTGGAAGGTCAATTATTGGGGAAAACCTGAACGCCATTTCACGCGGCAATAATACAGCTCGAAACAAAATCAGAGAGGCTCTGAGGATTTACATGGAACTGGCCACTTCCCGGCTGGCAGTTGCCCAAATGATGCTGATTGCCTTTTTTGAAGTACCTCATACCCAGAGGATAAGAAGTGATTTGCTGGATGCATTTGAAGAGACTCGCATTGAATTCAGGGGGCTGATCAATGAGGGCCTCGCCAATGGAGAGATCAAGCCTATGGACGGTGCTGTGGCGACCCGTTTGGCTATCGGGATGGCTCTGGAGACGATAAAGATGGCAACGCTTGAGGAAGGTGCAATCAACCCGGACCAGGCTGCCGACGATATTACCGGCGTCCTGTTCGATGGTATCGGAAGCTGACTTTTTTTGTTTGAAACTGGCTGATTGTCCGGTCAGATAATTAACAGTCCAATTAAATAAAGAAAGGGAGGAAAACATGAAACAAAAGAAGACCAGCCTTCGCGACAGATTCGGTGCTCTTGTTGGCTTGTGGAAGCTAACCGATGCTCAAGTCGATGTCTATATGAACACCTACGGCAAATTGTTCGTAGATTCACCCGAAAATACCAAAACTGATTACGAGAATGGTGTTCCAATGCAGGGCTATAAACAGGGCAGTAGCGAGGAACTGGAACAACTTTATGTAATAATGCATTTGTTGTGCACCCTCGGATCCGTCGAAAAAATGTATATGCCTCCCACTCTGGATCCAAATAAATCGGTCATGGATAACCAGATTCTACTGGAAGAAAAGATGGCAAAGGCCCTCAATGTAGGCCCGGGAGACAAGGTTTTGGAGCTGGGATGCGGTTGTGGTGCCATCGCTGACAGTATCGGGTCATTCACGGGAAGCACCATGTACGGCCAGAATATTGACAAATCACAGATCGAAAAATCGTGGACAAACCCGGCATTGCAGAAAGAAAACTTTACAGTCGGTGATTTCAACGAACCTCTCCCGTATGACGATAATATGTTTGACGCAGTGTACGCGATTCAGCCGATGACATATGTCAGCGATCCCGATTTCACCCTGAAGGAAGTATTCCGCGTCCTAAAGCCGGGCGGGATATTTGGCTTTAATGACGTTGCAGCACTCGACGCCTATGATCGTGAGAACCACGCTCACAGGTTGTTGATTCAGCACACTCGCGAACTCACCGTATTTGGCGGGTTCTGGCACTATCTGTATTGGGAAGATGCGTTCAGAAAAGCAGGATTTGACTTACTGGAATCCTATGGGCAGCGTGCTGTGGAGTGCATCAAGAAGGAGGTCATGCTGTATGACAAATACGAGGCAGTAACCTCCTTTCTATCGACAATTCGCGTGATGCCCAAAAAGATCTTCAAGCTGTTGCGTCGCATGCATGCCAATGCCGAATCGTATATCAAGGCGGAAGAAGAGGACCTGTTAAGCCTTAACTGGTACGCCATAATGAAAAAACCGAATTGATTGTATTTGGTTAAACTGGTTACATTATCAATGGAGGATCAAAATGGCTGATGAATCATTTGATGCCGTAATTGTTGGTGGAGGGAACAAGGGTTTGTTCTTGGCCATGTACCTGATCAAGTACGGCGGGATGAAGGTTGGTGTTTTCGAAAGGCGCCATGAGATTGGAGGGTGCCTTTCAACCGAAGAGCTTTCTGCGCCGGGTTTTCGGGGTAACTGCCATGCCAATGTGATGCTACCCCTTTACTGGCTGCCATTGTACCGCGACTTTCCTGATTTCTGGGACTATGGTGCCCAGTACGATCAGCATCTTTGCAGCGATGGTTATGTTTTCAGAGATAACGAAACAGCTCTGGCAATATACAGTGACAAACATGATCCCACTTGGGAACGTACTGCCAAGGAGATTGCCAGGTTTTCAGAAAAAGATGCCGAGTTGTGGCTGAAGCTGAAGGAACTGGATGCCAGCGATGAATTCATGAGGGTAACTGTAGATAATGTTCACCTTCCTCCTGAAATGGCCATATCTGAGGATGTGCTGATGAGACAGATGGCTGTTTACCCCAAACTGATCGAGGCAGGAGTAGCACCGGATGATCTGATATTACAGGCGAGCCCGCTTCGTGCTGCCCAGGAATTCTTCGAAAGTGAGGAATTGCAATCCTGTATTTTAAGATTCCTTCTCACCGGTTCCTATGATGTCAATGAGCCCGGGCAGGGCCCGATGGCGCTGCTGATGGCCACTCAGCTGCCGTTGATCGGATTTGCCCGCGGAGGCACTCACCAGGTGGCTCATGCCGCTCATCAGGTCCTGGTACAGAGCGGATGCAAATTCTTCACTCATGCCGATGTCAAGAGCGCGATCATCGAAAATGGAGAGGCAAAAGGTATTCGCCTGACCGATGGCAGCGAGATTAAGGCAAACAAGCTGGTGGCTGTCTGCGGGCTGTCTCCAGAACAGTTGTGCTTCGATATTATCGGCCGGGAGCATATTCCTTCTTCACTAGCAAAAAGAATCGAACTGATTCGAAGAAACTTTGGATGCTTGATGTGGTACTCCTTTGCAGTCCACGAGGCACCTAAATATATAGCCGAAGCTTTCAACCCGGATATCCACGAGTGCAACTGGCTTGGTTTGCAGCCGGATAAAGATCCAATTCATATTGCCAGGGAATGCATGCACCAGAAAATGCTCAAGTGGCCTCCACTGGATGACTACTGCAATACGGTTACCTGTCACAGCCTGGTCGATCCCTCGTTCGCTCCTCCCGGCAAGCACGTGGTTCAAAATGAGCAACTGGCGCCACCGGCAACCTGCTATACGGAGAGGGAGTGGCTGGAGATCAAGAACAGATATGCCAATGAATTGATCTCGGTCTGGCAGCAGTATGCCCCGAATATGAACTGGGATAACGTGATTGGCATCGATACTAACAGCCCCTATGACAACCTTCGTATGAAGAACCTGGCCCCAGAGGGGACCATGGCAGGGGTCGACCGGCCTCCGTTCCAGCTTAATGGCTGTAGACCCACTCCGGAATTGGCTAACTACCGAACCCCGATCAAGAACCTCTATGCCACGGGTGGGTGCTGGCATGTGGGATCGAATGCCGGCGCAGGCGAATCATACAACTGCTACCGAAGTATTGCCAATGATCTGAATCTGGGCAAGCCCTGGGAAGAACAGGGTAAGGAAGAGCCGGATTCACTGGTTGAGGAAATGAGAAAGGTCAGAAATCGGACACGTGAGGATTTCCCGAGAGATCCTCAATACGGCAAAAAGGACACATAATAGAAAGCCTGTCAAGTAACCTGCAAAGAATTCGGAAAAAGGGGCATTCAATATTGGATGCCCCTTTTTCTCTTAATGTTATTAAGGAACCTCTGATTATCCCCCTTTTGCAAAGGGGGAAACAGGGGGATTGAAGCTGAGGGACACCCCCAGACCCCCGAAGTCACCTCTTGATCAGAGTTTCCTTAAATAGAATAAAGTATCGCGATAAGACGATGGAAGAATTTATTCGAATTCAAGGGCTTGCCCTTAAAAGGTGGCATCAATTTCCGGGATTTTGAGGGCTATCCTACATCAACCGGCGTTTATGTAAAGCAGGGGGACTCTATCGTCCGGCTACCCAAGAGTGTGAGGTATTCAACCCATCCTACCCTGATCTTGCAGAATCTAGTCAGGCAATGCTGTTTCAGCCTGCTCAATGCCCTCATCCAATGTTTGCAGATCCTCCGGAACCGGTAAACTGAAGCTGAACCGGGAACCTTCGCCGGGTTTGCTTTCTACCCAGATTTTCCCGCCGTGCGCGCTCATGATTTCCTTACAGATGGCCAACCCCAGACCAGTGCCGCCTTTCCTGCGGGAAGCGGCTTTATCCAGCCGGAAAAACCGGTCGAAAACCCTTTCTGCCTGATCTTCCGGTATCCCGATCCCCTCATCCACAACACTAATTGTGACCATTCCATCCGCCTGCCCGGCCTCGAGACTTATGCGTGTATTCTCATCAGAATAGGCCACCGCGTTAGATACCAGATTGGTAATGACCTCTCCGATTCGGGTTTCATCGACGTAGATCAGAGGTAAATCGTCTGGAATATCTATCACCAGCCGGTGTTTGCTCGTTAATATTTCCAGATCAGTGATTATGCCCGCTGCGATATCAGCAACACTGCACGATACCTTCAGCATCTTCATTGCACCCGCCTCCAACTGCGACATCTCCACCAGATCATTCACAATATGGGTAAGCTTGTCTGCGGACTGATCGATAGTAATGAGAAATTCCCGCTGCGTTTCCGGGTCCCACTCCACATCCGGCTGGATAAGCGTGCTGGCCAGACCTTTGATGGAAGTAAGCGGTGTACGCAACTCATGGGAAACATTGGCAATGAGCGCTCTTCTCAGTCGTTCGATTTCCTCCATAGATTTGACCCTGGCTGCCGCCGCCTCCACCCGTTTGCGACTGGTGATATCGTAAGAAATAACCTGAACACCGATTATGTTGCCATCTGCATCTTTTACCGGTTGAAGATTGGACCAGAACCACATCCTGCCGACGGGAAGGCCAAACGTGTCCTCGTAATTGGCTCCTGTCCCTGCCTCGATGGCCTGGCGATGCCTCTCCATCAACATATCGGCTGATTCAGGCATAAATTCGCTCAAATGTTTCCCGATGAAGTCTTCCGGCTTGCCGCCGAGTAGCATTGCAGCCGACTGATTCGCAATCAAAGCAATGCCTTCGCGGTCAAAAACCCAGATTGGGTTATCGAAATTCTCGATCAGTAAACGGTACTTTTCCTCGCTTTCCCGCAGTGCATCCATCGCCTGCCTGCGCTCGGTTATATCTCTTACGACCGAAAGAATAAGATTCCTGCCCTTTACAACCATAAGATTGGCAGATACCAATCCTAATGCAAGGCTGCCATCTTTGAGCTTAAATTCTACTTCCATGTCTTTGACCTGGCCATACTTTTGCAGTGTTCCGACGAATTTCTCACGATCACTTCTATTAAGCCAGAGACCCAGATCAACAGTGCTTTTTCCGATCGCTTTCTCCCGGGTGTAGCCAGAGAGTTGAGCAAACCCATCGTTGATATCAACGATGAACCCGTCAAAGTCAGATATGCTTATCGAGTCCGGGCTCGTTTTGAATGCGATGCGAAAACGCTCCTCGCTTTCCCGTAATGCATCCTCCGCCCGCTTGTGCTCGGTGATATCGCTCAGGATGTTCAGGGTGGCGGGTCTGCCCTCCCAGTCAATCAGCGTTGCGTTGATCTCCACCCATATGGTTTCCCCGGTCTTTTTGATGATCCTGAAAGGATAAACGTCCGGTGCATCTTCGCCCTGCAGCCTTCTCATATGGCGGTCAGCGACCATCTCCCGGTCGTCCGGGTGAATGAATTCAATGAATGGCTTAAGTAATATATCCTCCACGGAATAGCCGGTGAACTCCACCGTTCTCAGATTGACGTATTTGAGCATGCCATCCTGCGCAACCATTATGGCTTCATTGGCAGTCTCAACCACCGAGCGGTACCGCTCCTCGCTTTCCCGTAGTGACTCCTCCGCCCGCTTGCGATTTGCCTCCATCTCCAGGGTGTACAGCGCCAGGCCGATATCCTTCCCTAATTCCTGGAACAGATCCATCTCTTCATCACTTGAAGAGAAATCTACGGGACTGGAGACAGACATCAGGCCTAATATCCTCCCGGCGTGCTCCAGCCGGATCACCATTCCATTCCTGCCGGCATATGTTTTCGACAGGGGGCAGTCGCCGCAGGCGGAGAGCGGGTCCTCAATCACTATCGCCTCTGACTGTGTCAGCGCCCTTTGCCCGAAGGCGGTCATCTCCCCGCGCTTTAGCTGTTCCGCCATTGGAGCAAAGTCCTTACCCAGCCCGGCCTCAGCGCTGGTAACATAGCCGCCTGAGTCATCCAGCAAAACTATCCATGCGTTGAAGTAACCACGCGCCTCAACCATGATCTCGCAAACCCCCTGAAGCAAACGTTCGCGGTCCTTCTCAGTAGTGATTAGCTGATTGACGTTCCGTATGGCGCGCAGCACGGCATTGACATGTTGCAGGCTCTCCTCCGCCCGCTTCCTATCCCTTATATCTGCAACCAGGGAAATTATCTTCTCCACCTCACCATTAACAAGCATCGGCACATAATTGACATCGAAGTAAGCATTATCGTGCCCGGGGAGAAGAATCACTATTTCAAAATTCTGAGGCGTTTTTTCCTTCAAAAGCCTGTCAATTGCATCATGAGTAACCTGTTTGGATTTCTCATCCATGAATTCAAAGACAGGCCTGCCGATAACATCTTCCAGTTTATGCGGAAGAAATACCTTATTCATGTAATGAATATTACCGTCAATACCCAGAATCTGAATGATATCATTAGTGTTACTGGTGAAGGAATCCCACCTTTCCTCGCTTTCCCGCAGCACTTCCTCCGCCTTCTTGCGCTCGGTGATATCATGATAGTTGATCATCACACCGCCAACCGCCGGCTCATCGATAAGATTCCTCCCTGTGCATTCCATCCAATGCCATGACCCATCAGCAGATCTGATGCGCAATACCGTAGTCCGACTTTCGCCAGGGTTCTGCAGGATAGACTGGAAACCCTCCTCGGCCAATGCCAGGTCTTCCGGATGAACAAGTTCAAAGGGATAGCCCCCGATCCGCTCCTCAGGCTGATATCCCAGGATCCTCCTGAGGGACAGGCTTTCATATGCTACAATGCCATCACTACTCACAACTGAGACACCATCTGGGGCATACTCAGTGAGAGCCCGGAACCTCTCTTCAGTCTCCCGCAGTGATTCCTCCGCCCGCTTGCGCACGGAGATATCCCGCAGTGTGCCGATCATGCCGGTCGGATTGCCTGCCTCATCGAGAAAGAGCGAATTGTGCATCAGGGCAGGGAAAACCACACCATCTCGCCGTACGTGCCAAATCTCACCACTGAAGTCGCCGGTTTCCTTGATCTGCCGGTTGGCCGCCTCCACGGAGGGCCTCTGCTCAGGAGTGTGGAAGATGGAAAGGTTTTTCCCGATTATTTCATCCTGTGAATAACCATGCATGGCTGCAAAGGCGTTGTTCACAAACAGCAGATTGCCTTCCAAATCAGACACGGCCATCCCTTCCCCGCTCTGCTCTACGGCAGAAGAAAGACGCCTCATCATCTCCACCGTCCACTTGTGCTCAACATGTATCGCTTCCATTTGAGCAACAATCTGCCGTGTTCGGGATAGTTCAGCAATCAATTGTGACTTGGTCTTCCGATCGTCTTTCATGGCACCTTTTCCCGTCTTACTCAACAGCCCGGGCCTTTCAGATACGTCCAACCTTTATCAAAACCATGCACGGCCACGCTCAAGCCCGATGGATCAGCCTCAGCTTAAACATGGTTATGCTTGCATAACATCAATGAGGTGAAACTATACTACCAAATAAAGTGCGAAATGTACATAACATTTTATCGCAAAAACATAATAAATGTATTAATTATTAGTGCAACAATCGTTTTTACAAGCGGAATTACATACAAAAAAGAAACTAAATTTTTAATTATGACTCTCCTGCAAAAAGGTCTTTTCACCCCCCCTGCCCCCCCAAATCCCCCGACAGGAGGCCTCCTGTACCTCTTTTTGCAGTAACGTCAATTATCAATCCGGCAATAATGCAATATGTCATTCCGGGCCTGTCCGCGGTACATGAGCGCTATGGCAGGTGCGGCCCATGAGATCATCCAGCCGGATTTTTCCCATCTCTAACATCAGGATGGTACAATAACAACAACCAGGGAGGTTAGCATGCTGACAAAATACGATGAGTTACTGTGTCACCAGACCGTATCTACGTTTGATCATCCTGCCACCAGCGCTCGGGAATGGACTGAGCGAACATGGTTCTGCGTCCACGATACCGAAGGAAAGCTGATCATGGTCAATTCCTTCGGGTATTATCCCAACAGGAACATAATCGATTCCTATGTTTCGGTGACCGTCGAAGGCAAGACCGTTTACACTGTCCGGGCTTCCCGGGAACTTCGACCTCGGATAGATGAGACGAAGGTCGGGCCTTTCTCCTATGAAATTGTTGAACCCCTAAAGCAGGTACGCAGTGTCTTGGAAGAGAATGAGTACGGTGTCAGCTACGATATCCTGTTTGACGGTACCATGCCTGCTCACGAGGAGAACCCTCAATTTGCGCGGGTTCGAGGCAGAGTGGAGGAAAATGTTGTCCGCTACGTGCAGTTGGGCAGGCCGAGTGGCTGGATAAAGGTTGATGGGCAAACCTTTCAGATCGATAAAGATAGCTGGCGATGCCAGCGAGATCATTCCTGGGGTGTCCGACGGGGTGGTGGTGTGCCGGAGGTTGGGGTACAGCCGGGCGAGATACCGGAAGGATATATGCATAATCTCATAACCTACCAGTTTGATAGCTGGGGTGCGACTTTTCATCGTCGGGAAAACAGTGAGGGCCAACCATTGATTTTCAGCGGGGTTATCATGTATCCCTACGGGAGCGGCAAGGAAGAAGTGGCGATTTCTTCCATCGAGCACAGCTATACTTTCCGTTCCGATATACGTCAGGTGACAGGTGGCGAGATAGCCTTTACATGTGCCGATGGTTCGAAATTTACGGTGACCGCTCGTCCCCTGATCCCGTGTTATCTCAAGGCCGGCGGGATGTTCGGCTTTAGGGATTTTGTCCACGGCATGTGGATGGGCGAAAACTTCCTTGACGGGCACAAGCTGGATGTTACCGATCCGAATACACTGGCCGAAGTCCACTTCATCGAAGACGTGGCCTGTGAACTACGTTGCGGTGATGAGGTCGGTTACGGGATTCTGGAACTGGTGCTTATCGGCCGGTATCCCAAATACGGATACGAGGGATACTAGGTAGGGGCACAATTCATTGTGCCCACAAAGCAATAGTACAACCGCTGTACTACAAGAGGAGGTAATGAATGAAAGATATGACCGAAGTGAAATCAAGTCTGGAAACGTGGATTGCCGCCAAAATGCCTCAGGCCGAGAGAGTTTCCATAACCGAACCGGAAAAACCGGGAATGGGCCTTTCCAGCGAAACTATCCTGTTTGATATTGAATGGACCGAATCCGGTGAGCAGAAATCAAGACCTGTGGTGCTACGGGCTGCCCCTCAGGGAGAAGGGGTTTTCCCCGAATATGAACTGGGGCATCAGTTTCGAATCATGCAGTTATTGAAGGATACTAATATTCCGGTAGCCAATATGCTCTGGCTGGAGGAAGACCCTTCTGTTATTGGCGCACCTTTCTTTCTGATGGACAGACTCACCGGTGAGGTTCCGCAGGATTACCCTTCTTATCACGGTTCCGGCATGTATTTCGAAGCCACTCCCTCGCAGCGCACCAAAATGTGGATGGGTACTCTGGAATGCACCGCCAAAATACACAAGCTCGATTGGAAAGGCATGGGATTTTCTTTCCTGGGTGAACCGAAAAACAATGCCGATGCTGTTGATCGGCAGATAGCTTACTGGGATAATTACCTGAATAACTGGATTAAAGATGATCCATCAGAATCCCATCCGACGATGGAAGCGGCTCTTGACTGGCTGAAGAAAAATCGGTACGAACCTGAGCGCCTGACGTTGTGCTGGGGGGATGCCCGCATCGGTAATACTCTTTACAGCATACCGGATAAGGATGTGCTGGCCGTCATGGACTGGGAAATGGCCTTCATTGGGGACCCAATCGCCGATCTGGCCTGGTTCTTCACCCTCGATAAGCAACACTCCAAGGGATATGGTCTGCCTCGCCTCGAAGGCACGCCGGAAGATGAGGAGATCGTTGCCCGGTACGAGGAACTCACCGGTTGGAAAGTGAAAAACCTTTTGTACAATGAAGTTCTGGCTGCCTTCAGGTATGGAGGCACCGTGATCGCCGTTTTGAAAAAGTTTATCAAGCAGGGCATACCTATCGAAGAGGACATGATTTACAACAACTTCCCCACTCAACACCTCTCAGATTTGCTGGGACTGCCCTCACCGGGAGAAAAAAAACAGGAATACACCGATGTCAATGAAGTCACCGCGATTGTCCAGTTCCACTTCACCGGTCCCGGCGGTTCCGACTGGTATCTGTTGTGCGATAAAGGCAAGGGCTCGAAACACGACGGTGCAGCTGAAAATCCGAATTGCATTATCAAGGTTTCGGTGGAAGACTGGAACGCAATTCAAACCGGAGAACTGAATCGCCTTGAAGCGTGGTCTACCGGAAGACTGATCACAGATGGCGATCTGGGCTTGATGGCGCTTCTGGAAGATATGATGAATGAGTTTACAAAGTAGGGGGTGAAAAGTGGGGATACGAACCAAAGAGCAATATTTGGAAAGTCTCAGAAAACGCAAACCCAATGTCTACCTTGATGGGGAGCAAATCGATAATATCGTTGATCACCCGGCGTTTCAGGTGGGGCTCAATTCGGCCGCCATTACCTACGATCAGGCCAATCATCCGGATCACCAAGATATGGCCAGGGTCTTCTCGCCGCTGGTAAATGAAGAGGTCAGCCGCTGGACTTACCTCATGCAGAATGAGCAGGATGCTCTGGCCAAGGCAAAGCTCAATAAGGCACTGGGCGACTTGCTTTGCCCCTGCCACTACCGCTGCCTGACTTCCGACCTGCTGCATGCAGCCTGGGCTGTCAGCTTCGATATCGATAAAACACACGGGACGCACTATCACAAAAACGTTCAGGAGATCGTCAAACAGGCGCAGAAGAACGACTGGATAATCGGGGGCGGGCTGGTGAGCCCCAAGGGTGACAGGAGTAAAGGTGTTGCCGAACAATCCGATCCGGATATGTTTTTGCACGTTGTCGAAAAACGTGAAGACGGGATCGTTGTACGGGGTGCCAAAGCACACGGAACGGCGGCACCCTATACCGACATGCTCTGTGTCGTGGAGATGGAATTCGTGCCCGAATATTATGTCGGGTTTTTCACCCCGGTGGATACTGAAGGAATTACATACATATGCCGAGCCCCCCATGTGCCAACTGAGCCAAAGGAAATCGATAACCCATTAAGTTCGAAATTTGGTGGGCATGTCGAGGCGATGATTGTGTTCGATGATGTGTTCGTGCCGTGGGAAAACGTCTTCATGTGCGGTGAGGTGGAATCCATTATAACGTTTGGCCCGATTCTGCTGGCATCCCATCTTTTCCATAAGTGCCTGTGCCGGTGGATCAACATCGATCTTTCAATTGGCGCTACGGCATTGATTGCCGATTACAACAGTGTGGCATCTGCTCCTCACATACAGGACGCCCTCAGCGAGATGGCGATGGACGCCGAGATAGTGAATGCCTGCGCCATAACATCTGCTGTTGAAGGGACAACTCATGAATCGGGTATTTACTACCCGAAGATGGCTCCCGTTGCCACCGGCAAGGTATACGCTGCCAAGAAGCTGGGCGAGCATCGCTACGATATGCAGGATGCCGCAGGCGGACTGGTGGGAACGATGGCCTCCGAGAAGGATTACCGAAGTCCCATCGTTGGGAAATATCTGGAAAAATACTACCAGGGCAGGGAGGGTGAGCCAACGGAGAACAGGGTGCGGGCTTTTAAACTCATCGAGGATTTAACGGCCTCCGGATTTGCCGGATGGTATCATGTCATGTGCATTACGGGAGGAAGTCCATCGAAGACACTCAAAGATATGGTGGCAATGGAATGCGACTATGAAAGGTGCAAGGCCAAGGCCATGCTGGCTGCTGGAATCAAGGAATAGGGAATGAAAGGATTGAAAGAGAAAGTCGTGATCGTTACCGGTGGAAGCCAGGGCATAGGCAGGGCGGCTGCTTTGGCATTCGCGCGTGAGGGGGCAAAGGTAGTGGTTGCGGATGTTCTGGTAGAAGATGGCGAAGAAATTGCAAAGATGATCGGCGATGCAGGCGGTGAAGCCATCTTTGTGAAAACCGATGTTTCCAGAGAGGATCAGGTTAAGGCGATGGTCAACAGGACCATCGAAGTTTATGGGAAACTTGATTGTGCTTTCAACAATGCCGGGGTTGAATCAGAGAACGCTCTGACCCCGTTAATTGATGCTCCTGTTGAGGACTTTGATCGGCTTATCAGTATCAACTTGAGGGGAGTTTTCTTATGCCTGAAATATGAGATACCGGAAATGCTTAAAGCAGGTGGCGGGGCAATAGTCAATACTTCAAGTGTGGCCGGACTCGTCGGATTTCAGTTGAGCGCGCCGTATGTTGCCAGTAAACACGGTGTTGTCGGGCTGACCAAGGCGGCTGCGCTGGATTATGCAACCTCGAATATCAGGGTGAATGCTCTGTGCCCGGGAGTCACTCTCACTCCTATGGTAGATGATTTGATTGGCGGAGACTCTGAAATGGAATCTTTGATTGTTGGAGTACATCCAATGGGCAGGCTTGCCAGCCCGGAAGAAATGGCTCAGACTGCTGTTTGGTTGTGTTCGGATGAAGCTTCATTCGTTACCGGTGTGGCGCTTGCCGTCGATGGTGGGCTGGTAGCACAGTAGCAGGAGGTCGGCATGGGAAAGTTGGAAGGGAAAGTTGCATTGATCACCGGCGCCGGATCGGGTATCGGGAGGGCTACGGCAGTTCTCTTCGCGCAGGAAGGAGCCAAGATTGCAGTGGCCGACTTTGTTGCTGAAGGCGGCGAAGAAACAGTCAGCTTGATTAAGAATTCCGGCGGAGAGGCTATCTTTATCGAAGCGGATGTAAGGAAATCGATAGATGTGCAGCAAATGATTAGAACAACCGTTGATACATTTGGCAAACTCGATATTCTCCACAACAATGCCGGCGTGAACACGATCTGCCTGCTGGCTGAAGTTGCTGAAGAGGAGTGGGACCGGGTTCTCGATACCAACCTCAAAGGCGCTTTCCTGGGAACTAGATACGCTTTGCCTGTGATGCTGGAACAGGGCGGAGGCATCATCATCAATACCGCTTCGATCATGGGGTTCAATGCGCAAGCCAACGTATCGCCCTATTGTGTTTCAAAAGCCGCCATTATCATGTTGACCAAGGCCACATCGGCGGAGTATGCTAAACAGGACATTCGAGCTAACTGTATTTGTCCGGGGTTTATTGATACGCCCATGACACAACCCTGGGAATCAGTGGTTGATATTGAAAAATCACCTCCCGGGAAATACGGCCAGCCTGAAGATGTAGCTAATGCGGCGTTGTACCTTGCTTCGGACGATGCCGGATATGTGACCGGTTCGGCGATTGTGGTGGATGGTGGCTATGCGGCGGAGTGGGTGGTGCCACTGAAGATTTGATTATTCTGCCAGAAAGTGATGGACTTATGTTTGATCGAGAAGAGATCAAAAGGGTAGAGCAGGCCCGGCAAAAATGGGAGGATGAAACCCTGAGTCCCTCCCTTGCCAAATCGCCTGAACGAAAAGGGTCTTTCACCACCATGTCCGGCCTGGAGATGAATCGACTCTATACCCCTGAGGATATCTTCGGTCTTGATTATATTGAAGATCTGGGATTCCCCGGCGAATACCCTTTCACCCGAGGTGTACAGCCGACCATGTATCGGGGCAGAACCTGGACCATGCGTATGTTCGCCGGAATGGGCAGCGCCGAGGACACCAATAAGCGGTTCAAATATTTGCTGGAGCATGGGGAAACCGGGCTGAGCACGGCCTTCGATTTCCCCACCCTGACGGGTTATTGCAGCGGCAGTTCGGCCGCCATAGGCGAGTGCGGCAAATGCGGCGTGGCCATAGATACCCTCAAAGACATGGAAATCCTGTTTGACGGGATTCCTATGGATCAGGTTTCCACCTCAATGACCATCAATCCCCCGGCGGCGGTCCTTCTGGCCATGTACATTGTCACCGCCGAAAAGCAGGGAGTTCCGAAAAACAAGCTTCGCGGCACCATTCAAAACGATATGCTCAAGGAGTTTACTGCCCAGAAAACCCTGATGCTTCCGCCGGAACCATCGCTGAAAATCATCGTGGATACCGTCGAATACTGCACTAAAGAAGTTCCTCAGTGGAATACCATCAGTATCAGCGGTTATCACATCCGCGAGGCCGGTTCCGATGCGGTGCAGGAACTAGCCTTCACCCTTGCCGATGGGCTCGCCTACGTTCAGGCATGTGTGGATCGGGGGATGAAGGTGGATGAGTTTGCCCCCCGGCTTTCCTTCTTCTTCAATGCACATATGGATTTCTTCGAGGAGATCGCCAAATACCGGGCGGCGCGGAGAATGTGGGCTCGATTTATGAAGGAGCGGTTCGGGGCAAAGGACCCTCGTTCCTGGATGCTTCGTTTTCACACCCAGACTGCGGGGTGTTCTCTTACCGCTCAACAACCTTTGAATAACGTCGTTCGTACTACCTATGAGGCCCTTGCTGCTGTATTGGGGGGTACGCAGTCACTGCATACCAATTCATTTGATGAGGTGATGGCTTTACCCACTGAGGATGCCGTAACGGTTGCCCTGAGAACCCAGCAAATACTGGCTGAAGAGACCGGCCTGGCCGATACCATCGATCCGCTGGCCGGTTCGTATTTCATTGAAGCGCTGACTGACCGGATGGAACAGGAGGCTCTGAAATACATTGACCGCATCGAGGAACTGGGAGGGATGGTCGCCGCCATCGAGAGGGGATATCCCCAAAGAGAAATTGCGGATGCAGCCTATAAATTTCAGCGTCAGGTGGAGAATGATGAACGAGTGGTGGTGGGGGTCAACGAGTATGTAACCGACCATCTGCCAGTGAACATATTGAAGATCGATCCCGATGTTGAGAAAAAGCAGATTGCCAGGTTGCAGGAAGTGAAGCAAGCCCGCGACGATGAAAAAGTGGGGCAGTGTCTGGCGGAATTGCGTTCCGTGACCCAAAAAGGCGCTAACGTAATGCCTTCCGTGATCGAATGCGTCAGAGAGTATTCCACTATTGAAGAAGTCTGCGATGTATTCCGAGGGGTTTTCGGGATGTATCAGGATATGACGCTATTCTAAAAAATATAGGAGGATCAAATGGCAGAGAATGATATTTACCAGGAATTGCTGGACATGATCAACAGGGAGGATGTGGTCGGATTGCCAAATACGCCAGCGATGAAACGGGTCCTTGAGCTACAGATGACACCGGATGAGGTGGAGATCGCCCTTAAGATCGGGCTGACCGGGGGAACACTGGAAGAGATGGCTCAAAAGGTAGGAATGGAAAAGGAGAAATTCCGGCAAAAGGTCAACATTATGGCCGATAAGGGTACCATGTGGATCGACCCCGGCAATGCGGACAACCCGAACTGCCGGGTCCTGCCCAGCTCGGCTCCCGGATTTATCGAGACGGGCATCTGGGGAAACGTCCGTTTTCCCTACGACGTGGAACTGGCTACCAATCTCCACCAGGCAGTCATCGAGTGGTCCCGGGACGATCTCTGCACGCTCGGCTTCCCCTTCGCCCCTGTCTGGGCTCACCCCTGGGTTCTGCCGGAGGATGCCAGACCGGAGGAAAATCTGGCAGAGGTTCTCCGGGAACGGGATTACTTCAGCCTTTCTTTCTGCCCATGCCGCCTTTCTCACTGGATTGCTGAACCCGGCAACCACTGCCAGCATATGCTGGAAACCTGCCTGCACACTGGCGACACGGCCCGATGGTGTGTTGAACACAAACAAGGTCGTGAGATCACTTATGATGAGGCCTTGGAACTACTGAAGAAAGCAAATGCTGATGGGTTGGTTCACACTATCGATATCAATGGCTTTATCTGCAATTGCTGCAATGACTGTTGCCCCATGTTCATAGGGCTTCACCAGTTCAATACCAAAACGTTGATCCCGTCAGCTTTCATTCCCAGGGTGGATGAAGAGGAATGTGTAGCATGTGGTGACTGTGCTGACTGGTGTCCGGTGGGGGCAATCACGGTAGATCAAACTGCTCAAATTGACCCCGAGAATTGCATTGGTTGCGGTGTATGTGTAACCCATTGCTCAGTGGGAGCTATGGCCCTGGAGCGTCGGGCCGAACAGGTTGAGATATCCGATGAACTGAAGCAGCAGATGGACGAGCACGGCAAACCGAAAGCCTAAGGAGGACACGATCAATGGCAGAGGGAGATATCTATGAGCAACTCGCTCAAATGATCAACGAGGAAGACATCGTTGGGATGCCGGTAACCCCGGCGTTTTTGAAGTTCCTGCGGATTCAATATACACCCGAGGAAGCTCAACTGGCGCTGAAAGTCCACCTTAGCGGCGGCACTTTAGGGGAGCTTTCCGAAAGGACGGGCATAGAAGAAGAGAAACTCAAAGAAAAGCTCTTCGAAATGGCTGACAAAGGAATTATTATTTACGACCCGGCAGAGGCTGATCCGGTGTATCGATCGGTGGCAATGACAGCCGGTGGTTTAACGGAGACCCCTGCGTGGGGTGGCATTCGATTCCCATATTCTGTGGAATTGATCAAAGCCATGCATGAAATGAGCAAGGACCACACGGAAGGCGCTCTGGCAAAACTGGGGTTTCCCTATACGCCTGTATGGGCTGGCATGGCTTCCCTGCCCGATGACGTCAAGCCAGAGGAGAACCTCGCCGAGATGGTCAAGGACGCCGGACACTGGAGTGTTTCTCTCTGCCCTTGCCGTGTGGGGCGTGCGGTGGTGACGCCGGAGGACCCCTGCCATCATTTGATGGAAACGTGTGTTCACACCGGCCCCCTGAGTCGCTGGACGGTCAAGCACGGTATGGCCCGCGAGCTAAGCTACGAAGAACTGGTTGAGCTTCTCAAAAAAACGAACCGGGACGGACTGGTTCACACTATCAATATATTCGGACTGATTTGTAATTGCTGCAACGATTGCTGTCCTATATTCCGTACTTACTTTATGGGAGCGCCCACATTCATCCCGTCACCATTTGCTGCCCAAGCTGATGAAGAGGCATGCATTGCCTGCGGAACCTGCGAGGATCGATGTCCGGTGCATGCGATAACGGTGGATGAATTCGCAGTTGTTGACCAGGATAAATGCATCGGTTGCGGTGCCTGTGTCCCATCCTGTTCTGAGGAGGCGATACGTCTGGTGAGACGCCCGACTGCTTAGCAAACGCGGGATTCATTAGCGAAGTGGATCATATAGGACCCTAAAACTGGTGGCGGCCGGGAAATACCCGAGATATAGTTATCAGGGATATTGACAGATACTAAGCAGGATATTAAACTCACAGGATAACAAATAATATAGAGGGAGAAGGAAAATGAATACTTCACTTAAAAAAGGCCTCGTATCACTGGTGTTACTCATGATTTTCTTGGCAGCATTAGGGGCCTGTGGTGGCGACGGAACGAAGGAGCCAACAATTGAAACTACAGAGACCACGAAACCGTTGGATGATGTGGTGATCACCATTGGCAATCTAACCGACATAACCGGAGTATCAGCCGCCGCGCAGGAGGTAATCAATTACGCAATGGAAGACCTGGTGAATTATTTTAATGATGAAAACCTCATTCCCGGAGTGAAACTAAAAATCGTCGAATACGATACCCAGTTTGAGCCTTCCAAGGATATCCCCGGCTATGAGTTCCTCAAAAACAAAGGGGCTGATCTTATCATTACGGGTGTGACTTCTGCTCCGGTGACGCTTAAACCCAAAGTGAACAACGATAAGATGCTCCTGTTCACGCTCAGCGGAAACTCAGCCACCCTGGAACCACCCGGATATGTTTTCGCCCCCGCTTCCCTGCCGGAACACGAGGCCATGACACTTCTTAAATGGATATCTGAAAACCATTGGGACTACCAGTCTAAAGGCCCGGCTAAAATCGGGGGAGCATTCTGGGCAGAACCCAGCGGAGAAGCCTTCCTTGGATCAGCCAAAGCGTACGTTGATGCGCATCCCGATCAGTTCGACTGGGAAGGGGCCCATTTTACGGATGTCACATTTGCCTGGGGATCGGAGATCGAGGCCCTGAAAGACTGTGATTATTTGTACGTTCCGAATCCGATGGCTTCGTTTGTCAAACAATACCGAGAGGCAGGCTATAAGGGGACATTCCTCGGCAATGGCCCCCATTTCGCCTTCCTTAACGTAATTGATGATGCCCATTTATGGGATGAGATCGACGAGATGCTGGTCATTAGTCCTTCACGATGGTGGGGTGAAGATGGGGAACTGGTCAACTTACGCGAGCAGCTTCTTTATGCAAATCATTCGGAAAACAAAGCTGAAGAATTTAAGC
>CAZJQZ010000020.1:0-7824 GCA_964548045.1 uncultured Dehalococcoidia bacterium
TGTGGCAATGATAGAATGCAATTAAACTCAGGATAGGGAAGGATAACCCACGTAAAGTGAATCATATCATGGGTAAATTACGGCCAATAGTCACGAGTGTCCCGGAACTGATAATCCTCATATTTGTCATCATTGCGGCTTATATCATAATGGCCGTGTTTTCCAGCGTCAGCGAAACAGAGGTATTGAGTGCCACCTCTATACTCTGGATTCTCCTGGGGTCTTTTCTCATAAGCACATTCATTGCAATTCTGGCCCCGGTTGTAGGGGTTGGCGGCGGAGTCATTTTTACCCCGATTATGATGGGTTTTACCTCCATCGATACGATGCTTATCAGAGCTACCGGTCTGGTAGTAGCCATGTTCAGCGGACTGGTTTCCGGTGGCCCGTTCTTCAAAAAAGGGCTGGCCAATATCAAGATTGTATTCTATTGCGGAGTACCTATCACCGTCGGGGCAATGGCAGGGGGGCTTCTGGCTGTTTATGGGGACCAAATGCTTGGCGATACGGGTGATGCGCTGGTACGTCTGCTGCTCGGCCTTATCATTGGATTTGTCTGTTTTCTCTTTATTACAGGTGGCGCCAAAACGGAATTCCCTGAGCCCAAGTCTATTGACAGGCTGTCAAAAAAGCTTGGCCTTTGTGGATCCTACTGGGAGGAGAGCCTGCAAAAACCGTTTAGTTATCATCTCACTCGGGCGGTCCCCGGTTTTCTGCTGTTTTTCTTTGTTGGTATGATCGGCGGTTTTTTCGGTTTGGGGGGAGGATGGGCCATGGTTCCGGTACTGAATCTTGTTATGGCTGCCCCTCTCAAGGTCTCGGCCGCCTGCAGCGGAGTTTTGCTGGGAATCGAAGGGGCAAGCGCGATCTGGCCTTACATTCTCTACGGGGCTCTCATCGGCATCTTCGCCGTACCCTGGATGGCAGGGCAGGTGGTTGGCGGAATCATCGGAGCTCATATTCTGATAAAGGTGAGACCCTCTTTTGTCCGGAACCTCCTCATTATGATACTGATAGTTACCTCGCTCAAACTCATACTCAAAGGAATCGAAGGATTAACCGAAATTGACATACCAATATAGGAAATGAACATGAGTAACGAGCAGAGACCGGCCATACCCCGTGAGGGTTTGATGTTTGGAGGATTCCTCTATTGGATAACTATACTTGGCACATTGGTCGCCATAGCAGGCATGGTGCTTGGTCTTGTAACGGAAAACAATTTCAATGATCCTTCCAACTGGATTTCCTCAGTATGGGACGGTCGGGACACAGAGGGAACATGGCATGCAAAGGCTCGAACCGGTATCAGCGCAGGAATCCAGTACATCGAAATCGCAGATGATACTTTGATTGTCAATACGCAAATGGATTGCAACGGAACCGGATATATACTGGACCTTGCAGATGGAAACGTGAAGGAGGCTATCCAAAGTCAACCGATGGCAGAAGCTAGCATTTCCTCAGAAACGCAACATGAATCAAAATTGACTGTGGAATATGCGGGGGCCGATTTCGTTATGAAGGACCGCGAAGGCCTTATAATCGGACAGGGTTCCGTTTCAACAGATACCAACCCATATGGGCAGCAGGGCGAGTACACTATCGTTGGGCACTCGTTGGGTAATGCGGATGATGATCCTGAAAAAGAAGTAATATTTATTGCCAATCAGAATCGGTCATATATCGGGCAGGCATGTGTGGTTGAGCAGAGCGGGAAAGTGGTATCCCGCTATTGGAACCCGGGGCATGTGTATGTGGCTAGGCTCTACGATATCAACGATGATGGGAAGCAGGAACTGCTCATCGGAGCCACCAACCGGGATCAAGTTTGGGGAGATATCAGCACGCCGGCCATCTATGCATTCGACCCGATAGCAAATGGGGCTGAGGTGGAGGCACCCCCCTTCCGTGGAGATATTGGCGAAGGTAATCTCGAATGGGCCGCATTCCCTGATACGGAGGAGAAACCACTCAATCACTGGTATCTATCGCATCTGGGTGAGGGCGACGGTCTGGCGACACTCGGAATAGCCATCGGGGTTTTCAGCGGGATTCCTGCCCTGATTGTATCGGCTTTAGTTTTATTCAGGCGAAGGTTGTTTGCCTTTGGGATGATGGCTCTTATAACAACACTGGTAATTATAGTCTCAATGGTCGGGCTTATGCCTCTACCAGATTGAATATTCCGGAAATATCCAGCATCGGGCAGATGCATGTATTAGGAGGTCACTATGGCAATCATTACCATATCACGGGGTACATATAGCGGAGGCAGGGAACTTGCCAAGTACCTAGCCGGCGAACTGGGTTATCGTCTCCTGTCTCATGAAGAACTCTTTACAATCGCTGCAAATGAATTCAGCGTATCGGAAGAAAAACTGGAGAATGCTTTAATGCATAAACCAGGCCTTCTCGAGAGGCTTGGTTTGAAAAGAATTCACTATCTTGCATCCATAACAGCGGCAATGACCGAGGCAGTTCAAAGCGACAACGTGGTTTATTATGGATACGCAGGGCACCTTCTCCTCCATGGGGTTCCCCACCATTTGAGAGTTAAGATACTGGCTGATATGGAATACCGCATCAAGCTTACTATGGAGAGGGAAAACATCAGCAGGAAAGCAGCGATCCAGCGCATACATAAAATCGATGTGGAAAGAGAAAAATGGTGCAGTTCGGTTTATGGTTTCGATAGGAACGACCTTTCACTATATGATCTTGCCATCAATCTTGAGCGAATCAGTATCCCTGATGCTGCCACGACAATAATCGAACTGGCCAGAATCGGGTTTCAAACTACCCCGCAAGCCCGGAAAATTGTAGATGATATGGTATTGGCTAATGAGATAAGAGCCAAAATCGCTCTGGCCCCGGATATCTCAGATGACCATATTGAAGTGGTGGCTTGTGACGGGGTCGTCACGCTTAAAGGCAGGGTTCCCAGCGTAAATGAGGCAAATGAATGCCGGACACTTGCTCGTCAATTTCCGGGGGTAAAAAAGATAAACTCCAAAATGAGAATCCGATAGCAGGGAAAGTACTATCAAATCGGCAAATTTATGAGCCCTCTACAAAGCTTGGTGACAGGCTCATAACAACAAATCCCACCACACTACTATCGTGTATGGCAAAAAGCCGACACTGCACCGGGCAGGAGCACGCTTAGCTCGATTCCGTTGTCTTTCTGAAGAAAGGTTTTAGCATCGTTGGGGTAATGAGGGTGGTAAACAGGCTAACCGCCACTGCTGCCCCGAACAGTTCGTTTACCATCTCATCTGTGTTGCCTAATGCTCCCGGGATTAGCAGGCCCACTCCGGCGACGATCAATCCCACTTCTCCTCTGGGCACCATACCCACCGCTACGATCATGGATTCACTATTAGATAAGCGGCCCGCAAGTTTGGCCGGTATAAAACAACCGATTATTTTACCCAGCACAGCCAGTACAATTAGTATGAAAGCAATCAGAGCTGCCGAGGCCATGCCCGGAACATCCACCTGCATCCCCAGATAACAGAAAAAGAAGGGAGCCAGGAACAGCATAATGGGCCTTGTTTTTTCGATAATCTCTTCCTTCTCTTTGCAGGCGGCAAACATCAAGCCTGCAACATAAGCGCCGACCACAGGATGCAAATCGGTCAGGGTTACCAGGTAAGCAATGAGGAAGCCGATGAGAATGGCTACAATAGGCATGGTATCCGAGCGTTTGAACGGATCGAGAATTATTTTAGATATGTATTTATTGAACTTGAGCCCCACCATAAGCAGAGCTATCCAGACAGCAAACCCCCCAAATGCGATGCTAGCGATGTGCAGTGAATCAACTGAGTTCTCTGATGCCATCGAAGCGACAACCGAGAGAATTACAATGCCGATGATATCATCGATAACAGCAGCGACCAGTATAGTGGTTCCTGCCCGGGTTTGAAGCTTTCCCATATCCATTAAGATGCGGACCGTTATGCCGATGCTGGTGGCTACCAGAATCGCTCCCATGAACAGCCATGCGCTCGAAGGGCCGTCTGGGTAAAAGGCTCTGGTGATAATATATCCAAAGCCAAAGGGCAGGATAACTCCCCCCACAGCTACCAGCGCTCCGCTCAGTCCCTGCCGCGCAAAAGCCCTGACATCAGTTTCCACCCCGGCGACAAACAGCATTATGATCACAGCTATCTCAGAGATAACCTCCATTACACTGAACTCGCCCTCACCGCCCAGCCCCCATGATGCCGGCAGGTCTATATTTGGAATACTGGCAAAATTCAGGATTATGGGGTCATCTCCAAAGATTACCCCTCCCAGCGCGAATGGGGATATTATAATTCCCGCCAGCAATTCACCAAGAACCGCCGGTTGTTTCAGGTAGCGCTGCGTAAACTCACCGCCAAGCCTAGCGGCAATCAGAATCAAAACGAAACTTAAGATAAACTTAAAATATATGTCAATTTCCATAGACTACTCTCTTTCCTCGTTGCAATGCCAGACTGAAGTGGAGATTACACTCAGATAATTTATCTCCCCTACAATCTTATTTTCATCGTTGACTACCGGGATCTCATAAAAGCCTTTGTCTATCATGATATCTATAGCTTTCTGCACTGTGTCATCAACCTTGACGCTTATCGGGTCTCTCATGAGATCCTGTGCGTATCTTGAAGTTAACAGATGGAGCAACTCCCGCGGCGAAAAGAAGGGGTGCTTTGACCCACCATATTCGCATATCTCTGCTGCCTTCAGTAGTTCTTTTGGGGTTATGATGCCTGTGAGTTTGTCTTTTTTATCCACTACACAAGCAAGCAACGTCTCACGATCCTCTGAAACCTTCGTGGCAACCTCAAATAAAGAATCGTCCTGATTTACCTTAACGAACTTGTTTATCATCAATTCTTTGACTGTCTTGCTTTCCGCCATATATCATCTCCTTATTCACATGATATACCATACAACAAAATAGTATTTCGTGACGATGTTCTAGATGAAACCCAGCCAGTGATGGTACTTCTCGTCCTTCCCATTAACAATATCAAAGTACTTTGTTTGAATTTTTTTGGTGATTTCTCCCCGGCCGTTATTGCCAATAGCTCTCCCATCCACTTCGCGAATCGGGGTTATCTCTGCTGCCGTGCCGGTGAAGAAAGCTTCATCAGCCAGGAAGATTTCCTCTCGGATAATGTCCCTGGTGACAAAATCGATACCTATATCCCGAGCAATCGTGATCGCCGATTCCCTGGTTATTCCCGGAAGTGCTCCGGCACTGGGAGGAGGTGTTATCAACACACCGTCCTTCACGATGAACAAATTCTCGCCACTTCCCTCACAGAGCATCCCATGAGAGTTGAGCATGATCGCCTCATCGAATCCCAGATCAAGCGCTTCCTGTTTGGCCAGTACCGAATTCATATAATGACCGCATGCCTTGGCATGCGTGGGAAGCGAACGTGTATCGATGCGCTGCCATGAGGAAATCATGGTCCTGATGCCTTTTTCCATTCCTTCCTCGCCTAAATACGCTCCCCACTTCCATACTATTATCGAAACATCCATCGGGTTTCTGGCGGGATTTACCCCCATCTCGCCATATCCGCGAAAAGCAATGGGCCGAATATAGCATTCCTTGAGATTGTTGACTTTGACCGTCTCTTCAGCAGCAGCGCAAAGTTCATCGACTGAAAAGGGCATGGGCATCCGGTAGATTTTGGCACTGCTGGTCAGTCTTTGCATATGCTCCTGCAACCGGAAAATCGCCGGTCCCTTCACGGTGTCATAGCACTTTATGCCCTCAAAAACCCCGGTCCCGTAGTGAAGCGCATGAGTCAAAACATGAACTCTTGCCTCATCCCAGGGAATAAGCTTGCCGTTCATCCAGATTTTTTCTGCTTTTTCCATAATTCCTTCCTTAAATATACCCCATTACTTCCGACAGCCCGCCGATCCGCCGACAATCCACATGGTCAGCGAAGACGCCGTCGCGGTCGAGCCAGAGCGGTTTGATTCCGGTCCGAATTGCTCCTACGATATCGCAATGATACTGGTCTCCTACCATGATGGCCTCAGAAGCTTTTGCCCCGGCCCGATCGAGCGCAAGTTCAAATATTTCAGGCTGTGGCTTTTCGAACCCGACCTCGTGAGAGACGATCACAAAATCCAGATAAGCAGCCAGGTCAAAATCAGGGCAGAACCGGTCCAGAGTGGTATCCAGATTGGATATCAGCCCCACTGCCAGTCCCCTGTCCCGTAATTCAGTCAATGCGGTAACCGTATCATCAAATGGCACCACGCCGGGACTCTCGCTGCGTACCAGCTTCAGCATTTCCAGAGCTAATTCGCGGGAAGCATCAAATCCGGCCTCCCTCAGCCAGATACGTTCGAATTCGATGAATACCTCGATTTTCTCTGCTTCGGGGCGTTTCTCGACCGGGGCACGGGAGCTCTCCCGGCTGAAATAATCGTTAGCCACCCAGAATCCCCGGCGAAGATCACTCGCCGAGATATCGATATCGAATTGCTTCAACGCCCGATGCTGCCGCTCTTCCGGTGGCGGATCATGCCGTATCAGGGTATTCACCAGATCGAAAAAAACCGCTTTGACCATTGTACAAACGAAATTCATTATAGCATAATGAATTTGCAAAAAGGTAGGAATCAGCTATAATGAGTTTCATCGTGAGTAACGGGGAATCTTTGATGAGAAATTGCCTTCGGATATTCTTTCTGCTTCACATCGTGCTGGGCATGCTGTCTCTCGTGGGATTGGCCGGATCTGAAACCGATTCCCCTGAAGTTCACGTACTCTATGTTGATGGAACCATTGTTCCGGTAGTGGCAGATTACATCGATCGCGGAATTACGAAGGCTGAGGACAACGGTGCTGTAGCGGTGGTGATTGAACTTAAGACCCCCGGTGGCATGCTTGCCACTACCGAGGATATCGTGGATCGAATCCTTGACTCGGAAGTGCCGGTTGTAGTCTATGTGGACCGCTGGGCGGGTTCGGCGGGGACGTTTATTACGATGGCTTCCCACGTGGCAGCGATGGCTCCTGCCAGCCGGATCGGGGCTGCCAGCCCGATATCCGGGAGCGGCGAGGAGATTTCCGAAACGCTGGAGAAAAAGCTGAAAGAGGACACCCGCGCTCACATCCGGAGTCTTGCTGATCTGAGAGGCCGCAACCAGAAAGCGGCCGAGGCCACAGTCGCCGAAGCCCTCTCCTTCACAGATCAGGAAGCACTGGGGATTGCGGCTCTTCCGGAAAGTCATCAGGAAGTGCTGGAGATGGAAAGCCCGTATCTGCAACCGCCGCTTGTAAATCTGGGCGCCGTGGATATTGCCGATCTCCTCAAGCAAATCGATGGTACAACTGTGCAGGTAAAGAGCGGGACAGTAACCATCCGAACTGCAGGTTACGAAATCCACAAAACCAAAATGAATTTCTTCGAGCGTTTCCTGCATGCTCTCAGCGATCCCAACATTGCCTATATTTTACTGAGTATCGGTTCGCTCGGAATTATTCTGGAACTTTACAGTCCGGGAGCCATCATCCCGGGAGTGGCCGGGGCTCTCAGCCTGATTATGGCTTTCTATTCCCTTTCGGTGCTGAACGCTTACTGGGCAGGGATTTTACTGATATTGCTGGCCTTTGCTCTGTTTGCCGCCGAACTGTTTACTACCAGCTTTGGAATATTGACTTCCGGGGGAGTGGCCTCGCTGGTGATCGGCTCAATAATTCTGTTTTCCGGAGGACCATCGATGGATAACATAGGAGTTGACTGGTGGCTGATTCTCATCGTTTCCGGCGTGTTGTTGATGTCTTTCTTCCTTTCG
>CAZJQZ010000020.1:7834-27270 GCA_964548045.1 uncultured Dehalococcoidia bacterium
GCCACAATCGTAGCGTTTCTGGTTTTTGCAATTCACGCTATAGTGCGCACCCAGCGCAGCAAACAGCCCACAGGATCACAGGGACTCATCGGCAAGATGGCACAAGTCCGAACCGTACTTGATCCCAAAGGTACGGTGCTGATTCACGGCGAACTCTGGGAAGCCATCTTGGATAAGGGACAGGCTAATCCTGAAGAGGAGGTGATAGTAACGCAGGTAGAAGGTCTCAAACTCCGGGTAACCAAAAATAAAGAGGAGGCATCTTAAATGCCAATAGCAATTGGAATAATAGTAGTTGTAATAGCAGTATTGCTTTCATCTTCAATAAAAATAGTGCAGCAGTATGAGCTGGGAGTAATATTTCGGCTGGGAAGACTGGTGGGAACCAAACAGCCGGGAATCCGGCTCATTATCCCTTTCATTGACCGGATGAAGAAAATTGATACCCGTGTCGTTACAATAGACGTTCCTTCACAGGAACTCATGACCAAAGACAATGTGACTGCCAGGGTTAACGCCGTAGTGTTTCTGCGAGTGATGGACGCTGAACGCGCGGTGATTGAGGTGTTCGATTTCAAACTGGCAACTTACCAGATGGCGCAGACCACCCTGCGCAGCGTCCTGGGGCAGCATGATCTCGATGAACTTCTTTCCGAACGGGAAAAGTTGAACCAGATGCTGAGGGAGATCATCGATGAAGCTACTGATCCGTGGGGTGTCAAGGTGAGTTCAGTGGAGATAAAAGACGTGGAACTCCCCGATGCCATGAAACGCTCGATGGCGGCTCAAGCCGAAGCTGAGCGGGAAAGAAGAGCTAAAATTATTCATGCCGAAGGTGAGTTCCAGGCTGCTGCCAAGTTACTCGATGCCAGCAAACTGATCTCGCAGGATCCGTCAGCATTGCAATTGCGATATCTACAGACTCTTACCGAGATATCAGCGGAAAAATCCAGCACCGTCGTTTTCCCGATACCGATGGACCTGATCCGGGCCTTCATGCCTGAGAAGAAGGATTAGGCAGGTTATAAATCGTCCCATCTCATTTCTTACATTTGTAGAGACGTCCGGCCGGACGTCTCTACACCTTTGAAAATGGTGGTCACACAAGGTAATAATTTGTGAATATTTTTGTCGATGTCGTAATCATCCTGATTTGCATAATTGTCATTGCCAAAGGAGCGATGTGGCTGGTAGATTCGGCAGCCAGGATCGCCCGGCGTTTGGGAATTTCGGAACTGGTAATCGGGCTGACAGTGGTGGCGTTCGGCACCTCTGCCCCGGAATTCGGGGTGACAATTCTGGCGGCAGTCCGGGGTATGAGCGATATCTCCGTTGGGAATATCGTGGGTTCGAATATCTTCAACCTGGGCTTCATTCTCGGCGGTACCGCAGTTATCCGCAGTCTGGGAACAAACAGAACTCTCATCCGCAGGGATGGCGCTTTCCTGCTCTTCGGGGCAATTCTGCTCACTTTTTTCCTTTGGGATTTATCGCTGGCCCATTATGAAGGGGCCATTCTGGCCACCCTGTTGATTGGCTATATCGGGTATCTTTACTGGAAAAGGGAGGCTATAGAACCGGAAAAACCGGTCGGTGAATTGCGCCGCAGAGACCTTCTCTTTTTATTGCTCGGCATGGGCATGGTAGTGGGAGGCTCGCATTTCCTGGTGGAATCCGCCGTTGACCTGGCAGAGGCAATCGGCATTTCCGAATGGGTTATCGGCGCGACTATCGTGGCTGCCGGAACTTCCACGCCTGAGTTAGCCACATCGGTGGTTGCTGCTTTGCGCGGTCGTCACGGGATGTCGGTGGGGAACCTGATTGGCAGTGATATTTTCAACCTGTTCGGGGTTCTGGGGCTGGCGGCCATTTTGCGGGACCTCTCTGTGGATACCGATGCGCAATCAAACATGATAGCTCTTTCGGCAATGGTTCTGCTGGTTTTGATTTTCATGCGCACAGGCTGGCGAATTTCCCGAAAAGAAGGAATCGTGCTGGTCATAGCGGGACTGGCTCGCTGGATCATTAGCTTTGTCTGATGGTTTTGCCATGTACTGCTCCTCCTTTGCTCTCTGAGCGGTTATCTTTCTTTTACCTGTCCCCAAACGTTGTAACCTGTTTTGTTAATAAAAACTACTTGCTTGCTAGTAAAAAATGAATGCCAGCTCCACGATTCGTAAAGGAATCATTTAAAATTTTTGCTAGCTTTGAGCTCAATTTGACGGTAGCATTTACCAATGCTAGAATTTCCCCGCTTACTTAGAATCGCTTGATAATCTACTGGCGGAATTCAAGACTAAACAGTTGCACAGGAAAAGGAATAGTTTATGAACATCAGAACGCAGGATCGCAATCACATCAAAATGTGCTTTCATTTTGAATCAAACAATCCTCCGAAGGAGTAATCATGCAGAATATCTCTTCTACAGATGCTGGTTACCGGCTGGCAGTTGGAGTAAAAGACGAAGACAAATCACGTGAAAATCTTATCCTTGAACTGGAGCAGCTTCGCCGCACAGTCGGCAGGCTGGAAATGTTGAGTGTCGGGCGCAACCAGGTTGAGAAGGCGCTTCGGGAGAGTGAAAAACGATTCCGAACGTTTACTGAAAACGCTATGGACGCTATCACTGTTTTGAATGCTGATGGAATGCCTATTTACTCAACTCAATCTGCTCCCCGTATGCTGGGATTTGAAACCAATAGTAGCAGCGGTGGGAATTATTCTGAACTGGTTCATCCGGATGACCTGCCGAATGTAATGGATGCCCTGGCTCAAGTATCTGCGATTCCTTATAGAAGTTTGCAGCTTGAGGCACGAGTACGCCATGAAGATGGTTCATGGCGTACGCTTGAGATCATCGCCAGAAATCTTCTGGACGATCCGGTGGTGAAAGGCATTGTTGTCAATCAGCGCGATATCACCGAGCGCAAGCAAGCGGAAGAAAACCTTCAAAAACGGAATGAGGTGCTTGCCTTTTTGAACACCATCGCCGAAACGGCAAATCGAGCCCACAGTCTGGATGATATGTTGAATAATGTACTGGACAGGACGCTTCAGATACTGGATATCAAACATGGAGCCGTTCATCTCCTGGACAAAGAGACCGGTATTCTGACCATGCTGGTCTATAGAGGCGTGGATGACGAAGAAATACACATGTTTTCCCCCCTCAAGATTGGCGAAGGGAGTATAGGCCGGGTAGCCCAGTCTGGAGAGGCTATATGGTTTGAGTCTATCCCTGATTCTATTCATCTGTTCCGGGAAGATGTGAGGGATAATCTGATCAAGAAGGGCCTGAAATCAGCCATTTGCATACCTCTCAAAATACGGGGAGAGGTATTGGGGTTGATGAGTGCTGCCACTGAAGGCGAACGCTTATTTACTACCGAAGAAAAAGAGCTTTTGCTCACAATTGGGAGCCAGATCAGTACTGCTATTGAGAATATCCAGTTGCTTGAAGAGGCATCTCGAGTTAGGGCTCTGGAGGAACTGGATCGGTTAAGAACGGAGATTCTGGCCAGCGTATCGCACGAGCTGCGTACCCCGCTCACCGCTATTAAAGGTTTGGCTGATAGTCTGGTGCAACCGGATATAGAATGGGACAAAGAGACCGAGCAGGACTTTCTGCATACTATCAATCATGAATCGGATGTGCTCACGCATATCGTTGACAATCTCATGCAGATGTCCCAGATGGAAGCAGGGATAATGCAAATAGTGAAAAGGCGCAGTACGATCTATGAAATAGTATCACCGCTCGAAAGCACGCTGGAGGAGATCACCAGAGGCCATCAGTTTAAAGAGAATATCAAGGATGGGCTTGATGATGTCAACGCTGATGATATGCGCATCGGCCAAGTGATTACTAATCTGGTGTCGAATGCCGCTTCCTATTCTGAAAAGGGCTCCAGAATCACGTTGTCCGCAAAAGCACTTGATGGCCAGATTGTGGTGAGCGTTGAGGATGAAGGAATCGGCATTCCCCGGAAACATATAGGCAAGGTTTTCGATCGGTTCTATCGGCTGGATAGCGGAATAGCTCTCAGAAGGGGAGGTACCGGCTTGGGGCTGGCGATTTGCAAAGGGATCGTGGAAGAACATGAAGGTCTGATCTGGGTGGAGAGCAAAGTGGGTAAAGGTTCGAAATTCAGCTTCAGTCTGCCTGTGGTGAAAGAGCCCGAGGTTATTTTGCCGGATTAGCGATCACAGCTCGCGACCTGCTGCCTCGACGAAGGGACGCAACTCCTGCATTAACACAGAGAACTGATCCGGATTAAGAGATTGTTGCCCATCGGAGAGTGCGGCTCTGGGGTTGGTGTGAACCTCAATCAGAAGACCATCCGCACCGCAGGCAACCGCAGCTTTGGCCATTGGTGCCACAAAATCCCTAACACCTGTTCCATGCGACGGATCCACGATAATCGGCAGATGGCTGTGCTGCTTGATGTAAGGGATGGCATTTAGGTCCAGGGTGTTGCGGGTGGCGGTTTCGAAGGTGCGGATGCCGCGTTCGCACAGGATGACATTCGGGTTACCTTCAGAAACAATATACTCGGCAGCCATGAGCAAGTCTTCTACCGAAGCAGCCATCCCCCGCTTGAGGACAACTGGTGTCCGACTCTTTCCCAGCATGGTCAGGAGACGGAAGTTTTGCATATTGCGGGCGCCGACCTGAAAAGCCGCAGCGTGTTGCTCGACTACACTCACATCTGATGTTTCGACGACCTCCGTTGCCGCAGGCAGCCCGGTTTGCTGCGATACTTCTTGGAGGATTTTGAGTCCTTCCAAACCAAGTCCCTGAAAGCTGTAAGGGCTTGAGCGTGGTTTGTAAGCCCCGCCCCGGAGGCAACGAGCTCCTGCTTCCTTCACCGCCCGGGCGGTATCCAGCATTTGTTCATGACTCTCTATCGCGCATGGGCCAGCGAAAACCACGAAGCGTTTTCCCCCTACCGGGACACCCCCTACGTCAACCACTGTGTCCTGCGGGTGCAAATCGCGGCTCACCATTTTGTAAGGCGTTAGGATAGGAGTGATCCGCTCGATTAGGGGATGGCTTTCCAGATGAAGGCTGGCCAGTACCCGCTCATCACCGATGGCGCCAAGCACGGTTCGTTCGGTGCCGGGCATGTAAAGAGGCTTTAATCCCACCGAATCTATCTGGCTGATGATTTCGTCGGCGTCTTTCCTAGTTGCGTCTGGCTTTAGAATGATAATCATAATTTCGGATATCTTTTGGCAGGTTGAAGCATTTGCTCCAACCGCCGGGAGCAGATGCTCTCGGCTATCTCCACCACCAGAATCAATGTTGACACGATACTAGAGAATGTAATCCAGTTCTACCTCAAAAACCAGGATTGAGTTAGCGGGAATGCTTCCTCGCTCCGCGCTGCCGTATCCTAGTTCAGGTGGGATTACCAGTTGCCGTTTGCCGCCTACCTTCATGGTGGCAACCCCTTCATCAAAGCCAGGGATCATCTGCCCCATGCCGAGCGCAAATGTGAGTGGTTGTCCTCTGTCTATTGAGGTATCGAATTTAGTGCCGTCGGTTAGCCATCCCGTGTAATGAACGACAACCTGTTGCCCGATTTCTGGAGATGGCCCGTCACCTGTTTCGAGGTCATAGTATTTCAGGCCGCTGCTGGTGGTTGTGTAATCTTCCTCATTCACTTCCGTGCGTTCAGTTGGTTCGGGAACAGGGATTACGCCTAACAGATCCACTTCAACGATTAGAGTCGTATTGGGTGGAATGAGTTCGGTTCCATTCTGATTTTTGATCCCTTCCTCGCCATAACCAAGTTCGGGAGGGATTACCATTTGTTGCTTGCCACCCATATGCATGATAGCGAGCCCTTCTTCCAGACCGGGGATTAAGTTACCCGAACTGGCAGGCAGGAGTTGAGGTTGCCCTGTATCGTAGGTATTGCCGAGCGGCGTTCCATCGAGCATCCAGATAGCAGAATGCATAACGACAAAATCTCCGCTTTTTGGAGAAGGCCCGTTGCCCGTGATAAAATCGTGATATTTCAAGCCGCTTTCCGTGGTTTTATAATCATCTTCAGCTACTTCCTGCGGGGGACTTGGCCGTTGAACGGAGAGCAACTCCACTTCAAAAATCAAGGTCGAATTAGCCGGAATCGTTGCTGAATCCTGATCGCCATAACCAAGTTCGGGAGGGATGATGAATTTAGCCTTGCCGCTTTCCTTCATCATGCCAATCCCTTCTGTAAATCCGGGAATTAGCGGATCTATGCCGAATGCAAATATGGCAGGATCGCTACCCACAGAACTATCGAACTCGGTGCCATCTTCCAGAGTGCCGGTGTAATGGACTTTTACGGTATCTCCGGTTTGGGGCTGGAGTCCGGTTCCTTCCTCAATTTCGATATATTGCAGGCCACTTTCCGTGGTAACAACCGCAGAAGGAGAATCTGTTTTTTCAGGGGATGGAGTGTTCTCGTCTCCTTCTATGCAAGCCATGAGCGTCATGCTAATTAGTATAATAAGGATTATCCCGGTGCTGATCAGTTTTTGATTCATTTGTAACTCCTCTTGAAACAACGGATGATTTTTATTTATTCACTTGTTTGACTATACAAGAAAAGATTTGAATGTTCAAATAGTATTAGTCTATCTGATCATAAAAAACCAGACACTTCCCACGAAGATTTGTAAAACTACGATAGCCCAGAAAACTCGCTGGAAATTCGGTTTTTTGATTTTGTGCCAGAAAAGGATCATGGCGGCCAGTCCTCCGGGGCTCCCTCCGATAAAGGATAACCCGAACAGGACTTTTTCCGGAACTCGGTTTCGCCCACTCCATGCCAGTACCTTATCGTAACCGAAGAACAGCACAGCTTCAATGTTAACCGTGATAAACCACGCTTCAACCGGGCTCCACGAATACCTGCGATACAGCAGAAAAGTCCCGGCTGCAACCATGGCGATTGCCGCCAATCCGTAGAATTCAAGTGGTGAGACTTGCCTTGACCTTCGTTTTGTTGGCATAATACCTTCTATTTTACGGCAACTCCCTTGAACCAAGTGTAAAAGAAAGTCCCTTGCGGATTGATTGCTACTTTTGCGAGATCATCGATTCCTCTTTCCCAAGTGTCCGAATCAATTAGTTCCTGTTGAAGTGATTGCTCCCTTGCCGTTTGAGTCATCGGGACGATGATTTTATTAATAGCGCCATCCGTAAGCTCCGGTGTGCTCGAATCTGTATAAACCCATTTGGGAGTAACGTATTCAATGCCCAGTCCTGCCTGTTGAAGCAGCGGATAAACCCGGCGGCCAATCAATGGATCATGTCCTAGAAATTGCTGCGTCTTTATCATGCAATCCCAGACCTTGAGCGAATCCGGGGTTTGGGGATGCCAGAAGCAGGAACCGTGATCTCCTTCGATTGCGGTCAGGGTTCCACCTTTCTTCAATACTCGTTTAAGTTCGATCAGTGCTTCAAGAGGTTCGGAAAGGTGTTCCAAAACGAAACAGATGAAGACGTGATCGAAACTTTCATTCGAGAAAGGTAAATCCATGATGTTCGCCTGCTGGAAATGTGTGTTGACTATCCCGTTCCGTTCGATCCGGGTTTTTGCCTCATCGAGTGATTCCCCGGATATATCGACGGAAGTGAACTCGGCCCCCGGGCTCTTTCGGGCCAGGATCACCGTTTGCCCGCCTACGCCGCATCCTGCTTCCAGCACTTTTTCCCCTGCCGGATAGAAAGTATCCGAGTGCAGAAGCTCTTCGAGTATTTCGGATTGCTCCTGCAGTCTTTGTGTCTCGCGCGGGGAGTATCCGTGTACGTATTGGTTCATAAGATCGCCAGCCTGTATTTTCTTAACTCGGAGGCTCTGGCTTTGGCGTTTCCCACGTATTTATCCAGTTCGGCCCAGAAATCCTTGCTATGGTTTTTAACCCGGGTATGCACCAATTCGTGGAGCATCACGTAATCCATCAAATCTTTCGGTAGCAATATCAGCTTTATGTTCAGGCTGATGTTATTTTCTGTCGAGCAACTTCCCCATCGCGTTTTCTGGTTTCGGATAGTGACTTTGTTGTACGTGAATCCATGTTTTTCAGCTAGCTGATCGAGCCTTTCAATCAATGTCTGCCTGGCGGAAACCCGGTCGATCTCCATTAATTTCCCCCCGAATTCCCGTTCGGCCTGATCCATCAAAGAAAGCTGTTTTTTAATCCATCCCGTTTTTGAGAGAACAAAAGCCTCAGCTTTTTTAGCTGAACCTCTGGCAGGAATGGCTACTCTCACTCCCTTTTGCGGGGAGATGCTGATGATTATTCGTTTGGCTCGTTTGCTCCGTTCAAACAGCACCGGGCCGATGCCGTCTATTTCTACGTATTGCATATGCACACAGGTAGGGGCACGTTGCAACGTGCCCCTACTTATTAATCGAGATATCTATTCGCTTCGGTTTCCCGATTCCTTTCAAGGATAAAACCAAATCTGAAATTATTTTGTAATACAGGTTTACAATGAACGGTTTAGTCGGAACCGGTTTTCCATCGACGAAAATGGAGAGTTTCTCTTTCCTGTTAAGGAACTTATTTTCAATGAAATTCGCAATCCCTTCTATATCATCCGGGGAATATGCGGGAATGGTGAATTCGTTTGATTCACTTGTAATGATTGCTATCAGGTCTTCGATCGCGCAGACAGGCCCCTCTGATTCTTTGCGGTGAACTTCTATCTTCGGTTCCTCGGATTTTTTAAATCCTTCGGCGAGAATGATGTCAAAGTCTGCCGAAATCAGTCGCGATAATTCTGAAGGGCTGAGGTCATGATCGACATTTCTGGTCAGAGTCACTTTACCATCGGAACTTAAAACCGTGCATTCGCTTCCGGCTTGCGAGTGCTTCCACGAGTCCTTCCCTTCCGTATCCGATTCAAAATCGTGGGTGGTGTGTTTGATAGTTGCCACTCGATAGCCACGATTTTTGAGTTCCGGTATCAGCTTGGCAATCAGCGTTGTCTTGCCCGATTTTGGCCTTCCCACAATGCAAACAACCGGCGGCATCTTATTCCTCCTCTCTCCAGTCCAGCATTTGAACCCGGACCATATCCCCTTCATGTACTCCGTCGGTATCTTCCGGGACGATCACCAGCCCGTTGGCTTTTGCCATCGATGTTAAAATGCCCGAACCCTGGGGTCCGGTGGAGCGAACGTAATATTGACCGTCTCGTTTTTCCACGATTCCCCTGGCATAGATGCGACGGCCATCGGTGTTCTTGAACCTGCTTTCGCTGATGGCCGTAACGGTCGGTTTGGCAAAAGTCGTTTTCCCCAGCATCTTCAGGATTGCCGGGCGGGCAAACTGCTCGAAGGTGACCATCGAACTTACCGGGTTCCCAGGGAATCCCAAGTGCGGAACTCTCTTTCCCTGATGCTCCATTATCCCGAAAGCCAGTGGCTTGCCCGGTTTCATGTACACTGTCCAGAACCCGATGGAGCCGTGCTCGGCCAGCACTTCCTTGACGATGTCGTAATCTCCCATCGAGACGCCGCCGGAGGTGAGCAACATATCGGAATCCACTGCCTGAACGATCATCGCCGAGAGCGCTTCTCTATTGTCCGCGCCGATCCCCAGAATTTGTGGAATTCCCCCGTAGCGCTGAACTTGGGCAGCGATGCTGTAGGCATTACTGTTGTATATTTTGCCGGGAGGTAATGGCTGGCCCACATCCACCAGTTCATCGCCGGTGGCCATGATGGCAATCATCGGGCGGCGGATAACAGTGGTTTCGGCATATCCCAGCGAGGCCAACACCCCGATTTCCTGCGGTCGCAGCTCTGTTCCTTTGGTTAGCACCAAATCTCCTTTGGAAACATCTTCTCCGGCTTGCCGAATGTTTTTCCCTTTGATCGTGGCCTTGCGTATTCCTATCTCATCGGAACACCGGGCCATGTTCTTGCGGTCCTCTTCGTCGGTATGTTCGAACTGCACGATAGTATCGGCTCCGGGAGGAACCGGCGCACCGGTCATGATGCGCACCGCTTTTCCGGGGGTGACTTCCCCTTCAAAAATGTATCCCGCCGCCACTTCGCCAATAACATAGACTATGGCCGGATTTGACTCGCTGGCTTCCTTGATGCTCTCCCACTGCACGGCGTAACCGTCCATCGCCGAGTTATCCAGTGGGGGAATGGTCACGTCTGAATAGGCATCCTCGGCAAGCACCTGGCCCAGACAATCCAGGATAGGTTTGGTCTCCGGTTCCAGGATACTGATGTTATTCAGAATTTTCTCTAGCGCTTCTTCAACTGGGATCATTTTGCTCGCTCCCGATTCATGATTTCTGTTGCCTTTTGCAGGTCATCCGGTGTATTGATATTAAACCAGCTCAAATGGTCAGGGTCGAAAGAATCGATCTCGCTTTCCTCTACATATCGAACTTTTACTTGGTTGAGCATATGCCTTATTTTCAAATCATTTTTTGCTATCATTTCTCTGATAACACGCAGGCAATTTTTTGAATAGACCGCATGCAGGGGTTCCAATTCGTTTTTCACCTGAGGAATCACCACATCAAATTCGGGGGCTAACTCTTTCATATATCGTAACAAATCGATATTCAAAAAAGGCATATCGCAGGCAACTGCCACGCAATACTCATCGTCCGAGGCTCTCAATCCGGAATAGATGCCAACCAGAGGGCCCTTCCCGGAATACAAGTCATTAGCGATTTTCACCGTTTGAGAAGATGATAGCTCCGGTTTGCCCTGATCTTGTGCCAGAACCAGAATGATATCTCCTCCCAGTTCACTGATACGGCTGATGGTTCGCTGCAGCAGATTTTCACCGCCGATGGACAGCGAGATTTTATCCTGTCCCAAACGGGAACTCTGGCCGCCCCCAAGAATGATCGAGTCCATACGAAATCATTCTACCACATCACTTGGTGATGCAGTGCCTGGAACCTCTTTCTTGCGGTACCAGAACAGAAACGTGGTTATCACGTAAGTAATACAGATGAACATCAGGCATACAGCGAAGATCACATAGGGTTTATCCGAGGAAAGATAGGTCACCCATCCGATCCTGTCGAACATGGAGATAACCTCAGCATGTGCTGGCTGGTAGGCGCGAAACCAGAAAGAAACATCGAAAAGCCACAACCAGATGGCAGGCAGAATGGCTATTCCTAGGCTGATGGCTCTTTGCCATTTATCGGTTGATTGAGCTGCTACCAGGATTGCTATCGGGATGTAGATCACCAGATACTGGTAATTGACCTGATAGTTAATGGCTATGAACAGAAGGATGCCAATGAGTGCGGCCTGAGCTACTGTGAGCTTCCTCCAGAAGTAAGTGGTTACTACTGCTGCCAGCATAGATCCAGCCAGCACATAAGTATTGTAGCTCAACCACTCACTGGTTTCCCAACCGTGCGTATTATGCAGATATGTCAGCAGCGAAGCGCTGCCGCTAAAGGCGTAGCACAGGGGTTCCTGATAATCCGGACTCCAGCCCGGAAGGAACAGGGCTTCGGCATAGGCATGGAAATTCCCGGTGCTCAGGAATGGGATGGAAAATGCCACGATAACCCCTGCCATGGCCAGGCCGTTTTTGACGAAGGCTCGGATGCCGATCTGCTGTAAAACAACGATCAGTATCATTACGATGGGCAGGAAAGTATGTTGTTTGGTCATGACCGCCAGTCCGGCAAACAGGAATCCCAGTTTGTAATTAAGCCGACTGAACAGAATCACTGATGCCAGCAGGAAAGCAGTGGCGATAGCGTCGAATTGTCCGAACACCGCCGATTCGTACCAGCCGGTGGGATGAAAAAGCCAGATGCCGGCAAACAGTAGCTTCTTCCATTTTGAACCGGGCACAGCCCAGAAGATGAGCGCCCCGATGGCCAGATCGGCCAGTATAATAGGGGTTTTCATAGCCATCCGCCAGCTTTCGTCGATTACCCGGGTTGAGGCGAAACTGCCGGGAACTATCAACGAACATCCCCGGAGTATCAAGACCCAGATCGGGGGATAGACGTAAGCCCAGCCCCAGTAAGGAAACGAGCTGTCAGTGGCATCGGCGTACTTATAGAAATCAAGGCCGTGAGATTCAAAAACTTGCGCAAAAGCCCGGAATTGACTCATATCCGGGCCAGCGGAAAGAGGAGCGGCCCAGAAGCGAAGAAAGGCGGCCAGAATGAAGACCGCCATAAAAATGAGAAGGAAAAATTTAAAACCCGGATGATCTGTCAGCCAGTCCCAAATCAGATTGGCATATCGCATCTTATTATTGGCGCAAAACCGCTCCCGTTTCCCTTTCCAGCTTCTTCAGCATTTTTTGCTGAACCTTATCCACCTCTTCGTCGGTCAGGGTTCGTTCCAGCGACTGATATCTAAGTGCGAAAGCCAGCGACTTCTTCCCTTCCGGAACCTGTTTCCCCTGATAAACATCAAACAGGGTGGCGTCGCTTACCTGTGAGAAGCTACAGATTATATCCTGTATTTTCTGTGCCGTCAGGTCGGCATCCACAACAAGCGCTAAATCCCGATCAGTGCTGGGATAGCGGGGAATTGACTGGAAGGTCTGCAACCTGTCTGCAAAAAAGACCAGCTTCTCGATCTCGATCTCAAAAAGACAAATTGGTTCGGAGGAGATATCGAACTTGGCCGTGATATCCGGGTGAATCTCGCCCACAATACCAACAGGTTCACCCTCGATCAGAATGCCTGCTGTTTTGCCCCGAAGCATTAAATTATCTTCCGCTGCTTCAAATGTAACTTCAATCCCCAGATGAGAAAACAAAGTCTCCAGTATGCCTTTGGCATGGAAGAAATCCAGCCGTCCTTTATCGTTAAACCATGATTGCCCGAATTGAGGGCCACCGATTATCCCACACAGCATGGTCGGTTCATCGGGTAATTGACCTCCCTGTGGGAGGTATACTTTGCCGATCTCAAAAAGCATGATGCCTTTATCGTGATGCCTTTCATTGGCGGCGAATGTGGCAAGCAATCCTCCCCGCAAGCTGGTTCGCAGGAACTCCTGTTCCCGGCTCAGGGGATTAGCCATTCTTATCGGGGTTCCGGATTCTTCCCTGTATCCAATCCTGTCGAATATATCCTGGCTGGTCAGCGAGTAGTTAATGGTTTCCTGCATTCCGCAGCCGACCAGTATATCGCGAACCTGCTCCCGGATAGAAGCAAACGGGGCAGGTTCATGATGGGGAATCTCCGAACTGAGCAGAGTGATGGGGATTTCCTCGTATCCGATGATGCGAGCCACTTCCTCTATCAAATCCTCGGCGATATTCACGTCGGTGCGCCAGTAAGGGACAACGACCGATAACTCCGCAGCGCCTGTTGCTTCACATTCAAATCCCAATTCTTCCAGCGTTGCCTTAATGCGCTCGATTCCGAAATCGATTCCCAGAACCTGATTTGCTTTTTGCTGTGAAAGAAGAACAGGCAATTTCCCCCTGTGTCCGGGATAAGCGTCAACTATGCCTCCGGTAGCCTTCCCCCCACCAAGTTCGACCATTAGTTGAATGGCGCGCCGGATCCCATGCATGGGCAACTCCGGGCTGAGCCCTTTATCGAAGCGGGAAGATGCTTCGCTAATTAATCCCAATGCCCGAGACGTGAGGCGGATACTAACGTTATTGAAGTTGGCCGATTCCAGCATGATAGTGGTGGTCTGCTCGGTTATCTCGCTATCTTCGCCTCCCATCACTCCGGCGATGGCCACGGGATGAACTGCATCACAAATCAGCAGAATTTTGCTGGAGAGTTCCCGTTCTTCCCCGTCAAGGGTTGTCATTTTCTCATCATCCTGGCCGCGCCGCACGATGATTTTCTGTCCGCCGATTTTCTCATAATCAAAAGCATGCAGGGGCTGCCCGTATTCGAGCATCACGAAATTGGTAATATCGACGATGTTGTTGATGGGGCGCATTCCCGCCGCGCTGAGCCGTTCTTGCATCCAGGCCGGGGACGGCCCGATTTTGACGTCTTTAATGATCCCGCCGCAGTATCGGGGACAGAGGTCGGGATCGGCGATTTCGATGGAGATCAAATCCTCTGTGGAGATATCCAGTTCTTCGTATTTTACTTCAGGCAAACGTGCCCGGGCTCCGGTCATTGCCGCCACTTCGCGGGCGATGCCGATCATATTAAGGCAGTCGGGTCGGTTTGGCGTTACCGTGATATCGAAAACGGTATCACCCATGATTTCAGCCAGCGGTTTGCCGATGGGAGCATCCTCGGAAAGAACCAGGATGCCTTCGTGGTTATCGGAAATGCCCAGCTCTTTTTCCGAACAGACCATGCCTTCCGAGCGTACTCCGCGAATCTTGGCCGGTTTGAGTTCGATATACTTGCCGCTGTGCCCATCAAAGAGTTTTGCTCCGAGTTTGGCAAAGGTAATTTTCTGCCCCACAGCGATGTTGGGAGCGCCACAGACTACGGTGTGCTGCTCATCTCCGAGGCTGATGGTCGCAAGCTGAAGCCGATCAGCGTTGGGATGCTGTTCGATATTCGTGATTTCACCGATAAAAACGTTATCCCATTGAGCGCCAATGACCTGAACATCACTGGCTTCAAGTCCGATCATGGTCAGCTTTTCGGCCAGTTCTTCCGGCGGCATGTCGATATCGACGTAATCTTTCAGCCAGTTCAGCGATACTTTCATTTACTAAACTCCATTGCTCATTCCCAGTAATCGTATCCTTTGCGTCCGTCAACTCCAGCCGGTGATTGAGCTTTCAAATGCCGAATCACGAATTGACCACAGTTGCTCCCAATGCGGTTTTCCTCCACCTCTCCGATGCTCAAAATCACATCATACCCGGCCGTTCTGAGTGAATTAACGATTTCATAATCATGATGTCCGTTATAGGCATCAATGTAGGAAACCAGCTTGTTTTCTACTGCCCGGTGTGTTGGATTGATGGGCGTGATCTTGATGATGAACTTCTCCGGCGAGAAGTGTTGCAAAAGAACTCCCGGTTCCAGTGGTGTTCCCTCAGCGAGGGCGAAGTTCAGGGTAATCTTCTTATCACCGGTCTCGTGGAATTGCCGGACGTAGTCGGCGATTTGGGTAAAAGACCATTTTTTCACAGGCACTATTTTATCTCGAAGCGCTTCGTCGGTGGTGTGAATCGAAAACTGGAGCTGGAAGCGGCCATCGGGATATTTGCGACGCTTGAGGTCCAGCAGCCGTTCGAAGAACTCATCGGTTCCGGCGGCGGGAGCGATGGTGGATACGGACGGCAGAAATCCCGGCACGTCATAGCGCTCCTCAATTTCGTTGAGAACGTCGATCACTGCCGGATTGAGAGCCGGCTCGCCCATTCTGGCGAACTGGATTTTGAATTTCTCCACGGGAACGTGGCCATCGGGGAATTGCTGGCGAATCAAATAATCGATCTGGTCAAACATCTGTTCGGCGGAAAGCTTGCCCTTATATCCGCCCCCGGCATCGCACATCAGGCACCCGACCGGACACCCGAAAAGGACCGAGATGATCAAAACCCATTTTTTGTCCCTGGTCAAAGGAGGCTGTGTAGATTCCACGAATTCTACCAGTTTGCCTTCTCCCATATCTGCAATATGAACGGTAGCGATGTCTTCTCTACCTGTAGCGTTTACAATCTGCATCAATCGTTATCCTCTAATATTCGGCTAATTTTCATGGCAGCGCGAATGCCTTCACCCACAGCTATTGTTGCCTGACGGTAGATATCATTCTTGACATCGCCCACCAGATAAAGCAATCCTTCCCTTTCCAATTCAGAAGACTTTTCCCGGAGTTGCCCGGAAAGGAAATTTGCTTGCGGGATTCTGCCAATAGCAAATATAACATAATCGACCCCCAGTTCCCAATCCCCCTGAGCGTTTTTGCATTTGAGATCAAGCCCTTCGATGGAGCGCTGCATGCCTGTAATTGTGGTGTTTTCGAAATAAGTAATGCGGGATGATTTTTGGCATCTTTCCCAGAGGAGCGGAAGACATTTGCGTTTTTGGCTGTGATTGAGAATAGTGACCTCATTTTCCCGGGCCAGATTCAGTGCGTAATCGAAAGCTACATCTCCCCCGCCGACGATAGCGATCTTCTTCCCTTTCATATCAGCGAGGTGATGGACCTCGTAAAAAACCCTGTTCGCTGAATTCGCCGGAATTTCGAAGTCCGCAAACGGTTTCGGGCGGGTTCCGGAGGCAATCACTACGATTCTGGAACCGAACTCTCTTGCGGATGTTTTCAGGATGAAATTTTGATTGCAGTCCAGTTCCAGCACTTCCTCAAAGGTGACTTCTACCCCGATTCGTTGCATTTGGGCTTCGAAGAGGCGGACCAGTTCGGGCCCGGAAATGCCCTGCGGAAAGCCGGGATAGTTCTCTACCAGGTTAGCATTTATCAGCAGCCCACCCGCATGATCCTTTTCCAGCAGGAGTGGCTCTATCCCCCATCGTTTGAGCTGGATGGCGGCGGCGATTCCCCCGGGCCCTGCCCCGATGATGGTTACATTTTCGGTCTTCATTTTAATTATTTGAAACAGTCGATCATTTCACCGATGAGCATCGGGACGGCGAAGCCGTGGGCAGCATTCCACAGCGTTGCCCGGTGAAAGGGCTCGTTGTAGGTGGCGGTGCCATCGATAGAGAAAAAAACCTCGAATCCCCGAACGAATGCCGAACGCGCTGTGGTCTCACAGCAGAGATGAGTCATCACCCCGCAAATCACCACCTGTTCGACTTGTTTTTCCCGGAGCATTTCTTGCAGATTGGTCCCATGAAAAGCATCGTACTGGCTTTTATCGATGACAGTTCCCTTTGATGTATCAAGCTCTGGAACAATCTCGCTTGATTGGCTTCCCGGTTTTATTAAATCCTGCCACCACACCGACATCATCCCGGCATCGGCATCGGAGTTTAAGTGACGGGTGAAAATGATGGGGATTTGCTTTTCGGCACATGTATTGATTAGCTTTGAAATGTTTGAAATGATAGCTTGTGCCGAAGGCACGAAGGCATGCGAGGATTCTTCCAGGAAATATCGCTGCATATCGAGTACTAGCAAAGCAGAGCGTTTACCGGAAAGTTGTAACGGATGTCTTTGCTTGAGGCCTTCCACATCCTGAAGCATATCCCTGGACTTTTCTTCGATGGACTCCGGGGTAAAGTAACGTTCTTTTTTCATTCGATTTGCTCGATTGCCTGCATCATGCGGACCGCATCCCGCAGGGGCTCCGGTTCATGAGTGCGGATATAACTGGCTCCGTGCAGCCATGCCCAGATTTCGGTGGCAAGCGTTCCGATTCCTCTTTGCTTAATTGATCGATCTAACACCGCTCCGATGAACGATTTCCGGGATGCGGAAAGGTACAATTCGCATCCGAATTTCCCCAGTTCTTCAAAATGGTGCAGGACCATCAGGCTGGGTTCGGGGGTTCCTCCGAGGAACAATCCCATTCCGGGGTCGAGAATGATTCTTTCATCGGCAATGCCGGCTTCCTGCAGGGTTTTGAGTCGTTCGGTGAAGAATTCATCAAGTTCGGTCATGACCGTGGTGTGGTCGCGCATGGTCCGATCTGCATGTGGCCCCTCGTTGCGGGCGAACATGATTACCACCGGTATGTCAGCCTTTCGAACCACCTCTATAGCAGCCGGGTCTCTCAACCCGGTTACATCGTTGATCATATCCGCATCCAAGGAAATGACGTGCTCCATTACCTCAGGCTTGTAGGTATCGATGGATATCTTTATACCCTCCTGTTTCAGGGATTCAATAACAGGGGTGAGCCGTTCGATCTCCTCCTGAGCGCTGATCTTTTGTCCATCAGGATTGGAAGATTCCGCCCCGATATCGATCATATCGGCACCCTGTGCAACTAGGCTCAGGCCTTTTTTTATGGCCGTTTGAGTGTTCAGATACTTGTTGCCATCCGAAAAAGAATCTGGGGTGACATTAAGAATGCCGACGATTTTCAGTGATTTTGGTAACATGGTCATGGTTCGATTTTACCCGCAGTGCAGATATTCATCGACCAGCTTCCTGATCTCGTCCCCTTTGAGATACAGCTTCTCGCTCAGTTCTTTATCGTTGTAGCTCTGAAGCTGTTTGTGTATTCCATCAATCAAAACCGGAGAGAAAACCCCATCCTTTTCGTAGATGGCGCGATCCTTGAGGAGATGCTCAGCGGATTCCCAGCACGAAGCCGGCAGGACAGGCAACCCCTTCTGCATCATTTTTTCTTCAGCAGGGGTGATGTGCACATCAACGTAGAGTTTATCGGCCAGCTCAATGGCATCGGTTTTTTGCAGTCCGTATCGGGCGGCTACAGCCAGTCCGGCGAGCAGCAAATGAACGTTTGCCGAACCATCCGGGCAGCGGAATTCCACTGTCTGGCTCTGGGCGAAATCCGGGAACTGGCCGGTCTCCAATGGGTTGGCATCCTTGACCATGTCATTGGCGTTCAGCCACCCCAGCGGTATTCTTATCAGCGCCGAACGATTCTGGTCTCCCCAGCATATACTGGTGGGGGCTTCCTGATTGGGACTCAATCTCAGGTAGGAGACCGGGACCATATTGCCGAAGGCGGTCAGGGAAGGAGCCAGGTTGAGGTATCCGGCTATCAGCTTTTTGCCGGTATCAGTGAGCTGATTATTTTCAATCATGACGTTTTTCCCGTCATTGTCAGTCAGCAGCGAATGGATGTGAAATCCGTTCCCGGCGTGCCCCACCAGAATTTTGGGGGCGAAGCTGACGGTGAGGCCGTATTTGTAAGCCATCGTTCTCAGCGCCCAGCGGGCAATGACGATCTGATCGGCCGCATCTTCGATAGGCACAGGGAGGAACTCGATCTCGCTCTGTTCCATTTCCTGTTCTCTGCCCCGGATGTTTCCCACTTCCGAATGGCCGTATTTTATCCTTCCTCCCGCCTGAGCGATGGCGCTCATAGCTTCGAGCCTGAAAGCTTCGGTTTTGGAGAAGGGCGAGGATTCGTGATATCCTTTTTGAGATGCAACCGGATAGAGGGGATCGGTATCACGCAGAACATAGTATTCCAGTTCTCCCATCGCCAGCAAGCTCAGGCCCGTTTCCTGCTTGAGGGCATCATGAGCCTTTTTCAAAATCGCTTCAGGCGCACTGGGCAGGGGATGGCCCTCCTTGGTGTAGTAAGAACATAGAATATCAATGGCGGGAACGGGCGAAAACGGATTAAGAAAAGCGGTCTTGAAACGGGGGATAACGTAGGTATCGCTGGAACTGGAATCGATGTAGGAGAACAGACTGGAACCATCCACTCTCTCTCCCGATGAGAGCACCCGGTCGAGCTGGTCCTTTGAGTTGATTCCGCAATTGATAGTTTTCAGTCTGCCGTCACCTCCAACGAATCGATAGTTGATAATCCTGATATCGTGGTGCTCAATGAACTTGATCAGATCTGCTTTGGTGAAAT
>CAZJQZ010000021.1:0-26862 GCA_964548045.1 uncultured Dehalococcoidia bacterium
AGGTATGAAATACAAAAAAGATGGGAAGGGCAATATCAAGCTGGACTTTACGCTAAATATCAAATGCCCTTGGGGGGTTAATTCTGGTGGCAAGACCGATATTCCATCGGCGACGGATGCAGTTGTTACAAAAGATACATATAAGAAGGTTGTAAAAGACCTCACTCCAAAAAAGATAGAGAAAAGTTGGCGCGCCCCGCGTACGAAATACTGGTCAAAAGCCATTTGCGAGCGCCACGAGAAGTACCACAGCACTGATGACAAGAAGTGGTCTGAAGGTCCGGGTAAGAAAGTGGTAACAGACTATCTGAACGGTAAAACGGTATCTGGATGGTTAACATTGTTCCGTCTTAGAAGCCTGCTGAAGAAGGCTATGAAGGAGATGTTTAATGCCAACTGGGATTTCTATACTGGTGGAGCCGGCTCTTATCTTTCTTATGCTGGGGAAGAACGTGCCTTTGGTGATGGAAAGGGGCCCTATGAGAATCTTGCTAAAGGAGTCAAGGCGCAAGGCGAAAAGCTAGAAAAGGAAGCTAAAAAGAAATAATGATCCCGATATTTGGAAAGAGCAGAAGTCGTGTTCGCTGCCATCCACATATAGTCACCGCTGGCCTTCCGCACCGAAGTGAAGTTGTTTTAAAGCGTGAAGAGAGGCTATATGGGGCAATGGTTGATAGGCTGATGGGAATTGGGCGACGTGAAGAAAGGGGTTTCGAGGAGGCGGCTCCGAGCCTTACTATGAAGATGCTGGAAGACGCTTTTGCCAAACGGGAGGCCACAGTCATGCCAGCGGCGGCGTTTCTGGCAGGGCGCTGCCAGCCGGAGGCACCTGAGCTTCAAGGCAAACTAACTGCACTCCTCGACAAATTCTTAAAATCATTACCGGTTGATAATCTCGATATCATGGCAGCAAGCTATATCGAGGCGGCCATGTCGCTTGCTCTACGCGGTGAACCAGATGAGGCGCGAATAGCCCTTATACCATTGATTACCAACTATGCTTCCAGCACAACAAGAAGTTATCTTGCAGCATTCTACCTTGCTCAGCTTGGCGATCCTTCAGGCTACGCTGTTATGTTGGAGGCATTGCGCGATCCAAATGAGCACACTCGCCTCATGGCCGTGCGTCACCTTATAGGGTTTAAACCTTACGATGGACGGACAGTCCAGGGTAAGGTTGTGGATATTCGAGTTGAGTTGGTCCAGAGCCTTAAAGACCAGCTCTCCTATGTGCGCGTGGAGGTTCCCAATTTGCTCGCCGAAGCGGGCGTTGATGGTCTTGAGGAAATTTTGCTACCTGTCGCCAATAATGATACTGACCCGGATGTTCGGCAGGCATCTCGCGATATTATCGAGGCGTTGCCTTGATGAAAGTGTACAGATTGAGTAAGGAATCCGGATAAAGATAGGGTTTAAAGCAGTTCAAGCTGCTGTAAAATGTGAAAGAGGATAGGTTATTAGCTGCTCGGCATCATAAGGGAATCTCGTTGATTTCCCAGCCGGCAACAGAATTCATAAAGATAAAGTCAGGTCGATATCGAACCGGCAGTATTAAAAGAGTGAAAAACCAATGAACGGCATTTATCAAAACAGCCTGGAACACTTGATGGCCGAACTGGAGCGGATTGATGTGCGGCTGCGTCTGCAGATAAAGCGTGTTCGGCTTCAGGCAGAACAGCCGACGGACGACCAGTTCCGGGGGCTCTATATCTCTGAAGAAGAGATCGATACTCTGGTAGCGGGTAGCCCCGTAGCGCAGGCAGATGCTAGCGGATCCGATCTGAGTAATTCACCCGAGGCGATAGACTTGCTTCGGCTGGAAGAGGAAATAGCGGAAAAGAAAGCGGCCAGCCTGGCTTCCGGCATGAACCTCCCTCTTTGCGAACTGGCCACGAACTTCGGACTGAGCGATTTTGAGGTGGACACCCTGCTCATTTGCCTCCTGCCGGAAATCGATACCCGGTATGAAAGGCTCTATGCCTATCTCCACGACGATGTAACCCGCAAAAATCCCAGCGTCAACCTGGTATTACATTGTCGGCTGGATGGTCTCGAAAAACGAATGTCGGCCCGGGAAGCTTTTCTGCCGACCGCTCCGCTCGTGGCGCATCATTTCCTCCGACTGGAAGAGGATACTCCATCGCGGGCCCAATCGTTGTTGACGAAGAGCCTCAAAATTGATGACCGGATCGTCAACCATCTGCTGGGTTCGGGTGAGATTGATTCACGCCTGGCGGGGCATACTCAGATCATCATACCTTCAATCGGACTCGATAGTCTGGTTTTGACCGAGCAGCTCAGCCGGCAACTGGTTGAATATACTTCTCGGCTGAATCACAGCACTAATACGGTCCTTCATATGAAAGGGCCATTGGGTGCAGGCAAAAAGATGGCCGCTGAAGCGCTGTGCCATAGTTGTGGCCTGCCATTGCTCATGGTGGATGTGCCGGGTTTGCTGGCCGATAGCCTTGCCCCGGAGACCGGGATTGCGCTGGTGATCCGCGAAGCAAAGCTGCAAAAGGCAGCGATCTGCTGGAGTGGTTTCGATCACCTCATTTCTGAAGACGCCACGAAGCGAATCTGGCTGCAGCGGCTAATCCGGGCGCTCGGCGATTTCTCCCTCCCGATCTTCGCCACAGGTGAGGCCGACTGGCATCCCGGCAATGCGCTCGAAGGCAAAGTGTTTACCCGGATCGAATTGGATAATCCTCCATACGATGTCCGCAGGCGTCTCTGGGGAATTTACCTTAATGGCCACCATGATCAGGATGTATCGGAAACTGACGTGGAAGAAGTCGCCGACAAGTTTCGGTTCACTCCCGCCCAGATTCGGGATGCGGCGGCAACTGCCAGGAATATGTCGATAGTCAGGGGAGACGGGCACGTTTCGATGAGCGATCTTCACGCGGCCTGCCGTATCATGTCCAATCAGCGATTGAACCTGCTGGCGCGAAAAATCCAGCCCCGGTATGAGTGGGATGATATCATCCTTCCCAAAGATCAGAAAGCCCAGCTTCGGGAGATCGCGAACTATGTCAAGTACCGCCATGTTGTTTTTGCCGACTGGAACTTTGAACAGAAGGTCTCGCTGGGGAAGGGACTGAATGTGCTTTTTGCCGGGCCTTCCGGCACCGGGAAAACCATGGCTTCGGAGATTATTGCCAATGAACTGGGGCTCGATCTCTATAAAATTGACCTTTCCACTGTCATCAGCAAATACATCGGAGAGACGGAGAAGAATCTGGATAAAATCTTTACCGAGGCACAGAACTCAAATTCAATCCTCTTTTTCGATGAAGCGGATGCCGTCTTCGGCAAGCGTTCTGAGGTGAGGGATTCACATGATCGCTACGCCAATATTGAAGTGGCCTACCTGCTGCAGAAGATGGAGGAGTACGATGGGATTGTTATTCTGGCCACTAATCTGCGCAAAAATCTCGACGAGGCCTTCTCCCGCCGTATGCATTTCAGCCTTGAATTCCCGTTGCCGGAGGAGCCGGACAGGCTTCTCATCTGGCAGGGTGTATTCCCGGCTGAAGCTCCGCTTGAGAGGGATATTGATTTGAATTTCATGGCGCGTCAGTTTAAAATGACCGGAGGGAATATCAGGAATATCGCTCTTTCGGCTGCATTTTTAGCGGCAAGTGACGGCCATGTTATCAAAATGGAACACATGATCCGGGCAACCAAACGCGAATACCAGAAGGTTGGAAGATTGTGGAACGAGGCTGATTTTGGCCCTTATTTTGAACTGGTGAAAGGGTAAAAGGGGGTTTTTATTATGGCTGAGCGCGAACTGATCAACCGAAAAGAGACCGAAGATGCAATCCTGAAAAAAGTGAAACCCGAGGTGTCAGAGAGGGGCAAGGCGAGAAGCGATGTTCCCGATGCGTCCGTCGAAAGCCAGGCTGGCCTTATGGCGGGAGATGCGAGATCTCTCCGTTCTGCTAATAGCGTGCAACGAGCCCAGCTTGTGCAAAGCCTCCAGCGCACGCGTGGCAATGCTTACGTGCAACGTCTGTTGAATTCCAGCGGCATTCAGGCCAAACTCACCGTAAGTTCACCGGATGACGAGTATGAAAGGGAAGCGGATCGGGTGGGTGATGCGGTTGCCAAAGCCTCGGCTTCGCAAATGCAGCGGCAGCCGATTGAAGAAGAGGAAGAGGAGCTTCAGCCGAAAGTCCAGCGGCAAGAGGAGGAGGAAGAGGAGCTTCAGCCGAAAGTCCAGCGGCAAGAGGAAGAGGAAGAAGAGCTTCAGCCGAAAATCCAACGGCAAGAGGAAGAGGAAGAAGAGCTTCAGCCGAAAATCCAACGGCAAGAGGAGGAAGAGGAGGAAGAGCTAATCCAACCGAAATCCTTCGGAGACCAGACACCGGAAGTATCTACCGACCTGGAAACACGTATCAACGCCGCCAGAGGTAGCGGGGAAAGCCTGCCGGATTCTATACTGGATTCCTTTGAACCTCAATTCGGGCGAGATTTCTCCGATGTGAGTGTGCATACTAATTCCGAAGCAGATGAACTCTCACAGCAGATCAATGCCCAGGCATTTACTACCGGCAGTGATATTTTCTTCAGATCTGGCAGCTATCAGCCCGAAAGCGAGGAGGGTAAAAGACTCCTTGGCCATGAGATGACCCATGTGGTACAGCAGGGTGGGGCCTCGGTTGCCAGACAGGCCGTTGAATCTGCGGAACAGGCACCATCAGCTTCACAAATAGAAACTGAAAAAGCCCTCGAAGATGCCCGGAAGAATGCGTGGGGCAATCCGATCCGGGAGAACGTCAGGCCGTTGCTGTATCAGGCGGCGGTTTGTCAGGAATCGGGCATGAAGCAGGTAGCGCAGTCTGCGCTTGATTCGGTTGCGGGGAAGGCTGTGGAAATGATGAAAAAGGAAGTCGGCATGCTAAATCTGCCGACCAGTTCACTTAGAATGGCCAAAGACATGCTGGATCAGCTTGTCACCTTGCAACCCCTGGATAAGGAGAATGTGGAGGAAACCGAACAAATAGTGATGGAGCGGCTATCGAAATGGGCCGGAGAGCAAATGCTTATCTCTGTTGAATTGCTGAAGCAAGTCCCTACGGATGACGTTGCTGGTCTGGGAGTGGAAAGTACGGCTCTGGTTCAGATGTTTGGTGGAGATATTACGCAGGGAATCGGGGCTTTGAAGAAATGGGCAATTGAGAAGAGCAAGGTGGAAGAGGAACTGGAAGAAGCATGGTAATCAGTTAGCCAATTTTGGTACGGTAAGATAGCGATGGCACAGCCAGCGAACAGCACAACCCAGAACGAAAAGGGGCAGGACAGAACAAAACGCTCTGAGTCTTTCCATGACCAGCAGGTCGGGGGAGAAATGGTATTCATGCCCTTTGAGGGATTTGCCGACATCTCGGTAAGAAAGGCAAAAATCCGCGGGGATCTTTCCAAGTCGGCGCAGACCTCAGTAGAATCCTCCCGGGGCGACATGGTACCATACGATGCCCTCTTGGGCACTTCGATGATGAACCCGTCAACCGAAAGACATATCGCTATGATGGGAGATCCGCGATTCACTCATTCGACCAATATTGGCCAGAGCGCCCGGATTGTCAACAGGCTGCACGAGACCTATGGTAATGGGCATGTGCAGCGCGTGGTGGATGCGGTTCAGGCCATGCAAGACGAGGGCCTCTCAGCCGTAGAGGTCTCCACTGGTGTTGAGCAGACGATTGCCAGAAAGAGAGGGGCAAGCAAGCCGCTTGAACATGGTACCCTAACCCATATGGGAAGCCTATTGGGAAGAGACTTTGGTGACGTGAGCATCCATACAGATAGTGCCTCTGACAGCCTTGCCAAGGCACTGCAAGCCAAAGCCTTTACCATAGGGAGCGATGTTTTCTTCCGCGAGGGAGAGTATCAACCTGCGACTGAATCAGGTAAGAAGCTGCTTGGGCACGAGCTGACGCATGTGGTGCAGCAAGGCAGGGCACCCCTCAACAAACAACCACAGCGGATGGCGTCCGATGGAAAAGAGGCCGGCAGTGTACCTGAGTCGATAACTCAGGAGACCATGGTATCTCCACTTCAAGAGCAAATAAATCAACAAGGGGATAGCGAGGAATACAATGCTGGTAAGGTTACCCCTGAAAAATACGTAAGTAAGTTAGATGGCACCTTTGGTACAGGATCGCCATCAACTATCCAGTGCTGGCCTTGGTCAGCTCCCGAGGCACGGACGATTGCTTCTGTACCAGAACCTGAAGAACCAGCAAGACCAGCACCTGCCCCCCCGATCACGACTGTGCCAGTCGAGGAAGGCGAGGGACAAACGTATACGACAGCTAGTGCCGAAGACTGGCAGGCATTGGCAGACCAGTGTGAGGAGCAACTGGACACTATTAGCAATATTGCCACATTCTTGGAAGAACGTGACGAAGATGATTCGCGTCTCGCCCAGCTCGCTGAAATCTATACGGCCATATTGGATCTACGAGGTCGGATGCGCTCAGAAGAGCCCCCATTCCGAGCAGATGCTTTATATCGACATGAGCGACAGTACGAAGAACTGGTCTCCCGTTATGAGGAAATTGCGGGCGACGTGATCCGTGAGATTGGGGGGGCAACTGGCTTGCGTCCTGAGGAACGAGGAGCAGAGCAAAGAAGACAACTTACCGAAGAGCAACTGGAACAAATTCGCGAATTAATCCAAGGAATGGATTATAGCGGTTTGAACGGGGCTTTTGAAGATTTTGATAGATGGCTGGGCAGCCAACCCGGGTTATCTGAATTAAAGCGGGCTTGGGACGGTACCAAAGCAACGGTGGATTCCATAGCAGCGGCAACGGGAATGTCTACTGATACACCTTTCATGCGACGTTTCGGACTCTTTGGGAAGATAATCGGTTTGAAAGGTCATATTGACGCATTTCGCAATATAGTCTACGCTAATCAAGCTGCTCAGGGTAGAGAAAGCCGGGTTTACTTCGATAGGTTCATCCAAGCTTGGTGGCAACAGGGGTGGACTCCCGTCATGACTCGCTATGACGCTTTTGGTGTGCGACTTGGCGAATATGAGCCTATCATGTTAACGGAAAGGGAATTTCTAGCAATGCCGCCCGCACGCCAAGCTCGAATCGGCACGCAGATAGGAATTGGTGCTTTTAGAATAGAACAACGAACTATGTTGTCAGTTGCGGGAGCCCAGTTTTTTGGAATATTAGGAGACGTAGCCGTGGCGCTATGGGATATCACTGAGGCAATATTAAGTCGTTTCTTCCCGATTTATGGTGCAGTGGATTTTGGAACAGATATAGTAAGAGACATTGCAGCAGCTCTCAGTGAAGAATAGAATCGGCCGAATATTCATGTGCAGCTATCGGAGGCACGGGGTCCCTGCTCGCAAGGGATGTCAGGGAAAAGGTTGAAGAGAGCAAAAGATGATCGACGATCTTGACGAAACCATCAAACAATTGCTCGTAAAAGAGGGCAAACTCGACCTGTCTGAGGTGGATATTTCCTTTGACATGCCAGACAGGGAGTGGTCCGGTTCTATCTCCAAGCCGACGGTCAATGTCTACCTGTACGATATTCACGAAAACCTGGAGAAGCGAAATAGCGAGTGGACTGTTGTACACGACAACGGAAAGGCCACCAAAACGAAAGCCCCGAATCGCGTGGATTTATCCTACCTGATCACGGTGTGGACCAATGATATAGCGGATCAGCATAGATTGCTGGGGCATATTCTGGCTACGCTGTTTCGCTACCCCGAGATTCCGGAGGAATTGCTTCAGGGTGAGCTTGTAAACCCTTTTTATCCTATTATGGCCAGAGCAGCTCAGCAGGATGGGGTTTTGAGGAACTCCGCTGATTTCTGGAGCGCACTGGATAATCAGCTCAAGCCATCCATCAGTTATGTCGTTACCATACCGATCGATCTCGATCTGGCTGTCTCTGCAACAGAGGTCAAGACCAAGGTGTTCAAGTTCACCGGGGATGGCGGGCAGGGACCGGAAGAGAAGGTGAATATTTCCGGACTTGTCTATCGCAAGGACAAACCGGACGAGGTTTTGCCGGAGGTCACCATAGTAGCCAGAGAGGCGCATATGACTGCCGGTACGAACGAAGATGGGGTGTATGTTTTCCCCAACCTGCCGTTCGGGTCCTACACATTTGAAGTCTCTGCTCCGGGGGAAAAAGCCCGGCAGATAGCGGTTACAGTGCCGGACAAAAACTATGATATCGAACTGTAGTGGCACATGCCCATATGTCACTGCGTGGTAATTGTATCAACGAGTATTTAACGATAGCAGGGAGGGAAGAAAATGTGATAGTCTGCAAAACAGGGCTTCTGTTTGTCTTACGTGTGCCGGATCGTGAGACAGGATAGGAGCCTTTGGCAAGAGAGAGCTAAAACTCCCGGCGCAAATTTAACTTAAGGAGGCGAAGTATGTCACCTCAGTATCTTTCCCCTGGTGTGTATGTTGAAGAGGTAGACAAAGGAGCGAAGCCCATTGAGGGCGTGGCAACATCCATAGCCGGTTTCGTTGGCTTTACCCAGAAAGGCCCGGTTAATTACCCCACGTTCATTGCCAACTGGGGCCAATTTACCCAGACCTTCGGGGAGTTCCTGCCCGGCGGTTTTCTGGCCCACGCGGTATATGGTTATTTCAATAATGGCGGAGGCAGTTGTTATGTGACTCGCCTGCCCGGTAGCAACGGAGCGGGAGGAGCGGAAGCGTCCAAAGCGCAGGCAACCCTGCCCAGTGCGGCTCAGGCTTCCATCGAAACCCTCACCGTCACTGCACTGGAAGAGGGTGAAGCCAGCGTAGAGGTGAGCAAACCCACCGGCGAGGACATTCAGGAAGACCAGTTTAATCTAAAGATTAAGGTGGGGTCCAAAGAGGAAACTTTCGAGAATTTGACGTTCAAGAAAGGCAAGACTGCCCGCAATGTAATTGAGGTAGTCAACAAGGAATCGAAACTGGTCAAGGTGGCAGAGAAGGAATCCACCTTGGGAGTTGCTGAAAAAATGCCTGCTCCCGGGACCTATCCTCTAACAGCGTCAGCTGCCACTACTACCGCCTTGTCGGTCGAATCGATTTCTCCTGATGCTTTTGTTGGTGATGCAGGAGAGCGATCCGGGATAAATGGAATGGAACTGGCTGATGACGTTACTATGGTCATTTGCCCGGATATCATGGCTCTGTATCAAGCAGACAAGATTACCAGAGAGGGTGTCAAAATTATCCAGACTGCTATGATCGATCACTGCAATAATCTGGGTGATCGGGTTGCCATTCTGGATTGTCTGCCGGGTATGAATCCTCAGGAAGTCAAAGACTGGGTGGTTAATGAAGCGGGGTACGATTCATCGTATGCGGCTATCTATTATCCCTGGATCAAAGTAGCCAATCCGCTGCCCGACAGTGAATCGATATATGTGCCGCCATCTGGGCACATGGCCGGTCTCTATGCCCGCGTTGACGGCACTCGAGGTGTCCACAAAGCCCCGGCAAATGAAATTGTGCAGGGCGCAATCGGGGTGGAAATGGCCATCACCAAGAGTGAGCAGGATCAACTCAATCCCAATAGCGTCAATTGCATTCGCGCCTTCCCCGGTAGAGGCATTCGCGTATGGGGTGGCCGAACACTCTCCAGTGATGCTTCATGGCGTTACATCAATGTTCGCCGACTGTTCAATTTTGTGGAAAAATCCGTTGAAAACGGCACGCAGTGGGTGGTCTTTGAGCCGAACGATATGGCTCTGTGGGCCAAGATCAGGCGGGATATTGGCGCTTTCCTCAGGAGAGTATGGATGGAGGGAGCCCTCTTTGGGGCTACCCCGGATGAGGCCTTCTATGTCAAATGCGATGAAGAACTCAATCCCGTGGAAGTCCGCGATGCCGGGCAGGTAATTACCGAGATCGGTATTTGTCCGGTCAAGCCGGCGGAATTCGTTATCTTCCGTATCAGCCAGTGGGCTGGGCCGGGATCGGAATAGAATATTTAAGGGGGTAAACAGTTATGCCAACATTCAGACCAGGCAAATTCAAAGATTCGTTACAGGCGTCCTCCTTCGGGCTTGAGATCGAGGGGGATTCGATAGGCACATTCCGGAAATGCACCGGCATCTCAACCAAGAACGAAGTTATAACTGAAACGAAGGTCAAGAATGGGAAAACCGTAGTTCAAAAACAGCCGGGGCTACTATCAGTAGGCGATATCACGCTCGAGCGCGGCTACACCGACAGCATGGAACTCTATGATTGGCGCGATGAGATTGTGAATGGAAACGTCTCTTCCAACCGCAAGGATTGCAGCATTGTCGTATATAACGTAAAAAATGAAGCGGTAGCCCAGTTCAATATCTTCGATTGCTGGCCCTCCGAACTTTCCGGTCCGGACCTGGATGCAGGCAGCAATGATATTGCCATTGAAAAAGTAGTGCTTGCTGTTGAGAGAATCGAACGAGATAGTTAGATTAAACTGAGCCGATTGATAAGGGTGTAAAAAATGACTTTGCAGACCGAGTTTGCCTTTACCCTGCCGAAGGGATATGTGGATAAAGACGGCAACCTGCACAAAGAGGGCGTGATGCGGCTGGCCACGGCGGCAGATGAGATCAAGCCCATGAAGGATATGCGGGTGAGATCCAACCAGGCCTATCTGGTGATTGTCCTGCTGGCCAGGGTAATCACCAGGCTGGGTACAATCTCTGAGGTGACCCCTAACATAGTCGAGGGGCTCTTCTCAGCCGACCTGGCGTATCTACAGGAATTCTATCGGCAGATAAATGAAGAAGGCACCAGCAGCCGTACCGTGACCTGCCCGGAATGTAATCACAGCTTCGAGGTAGATATCAGCAACCCGGGGGAATAAAGGGCTACCCCCTCGAAGACCTGTTCGAGGAGGTAGCCTATGTTGCTTACTACCTGCACTGGCCGCTCGATGACATACTCGAAATGGAGCATGATGATCGGCGGGAGTGGGTTGAGAAAATAGCCGAGATAAATCAACGGTTGAACGAAGGTGAGCCGGGGGTAGCTGAGGCGTGGTAAACCGAGGAAAAAGGGGAATATTTGGAAGGCGACCTGAGTGATATTCGTGTTCACAACAGTCGACAGGCTGGTGAGCTTGCTCGCCGAATTGGCGGGGAGATATCTGATGTATCAGGTGATCGCTCACGATTGCCGTTGGCTGTGTCTCGAACAGCAAGCTCTGGAAATGAGGAGCAAGCATTAATGAGGGCTGAAGATTCCACGCAAGAGGCCTCAGCTCAAATGGAAACGGCGCAGAATTCACCGCAGGTGGAACCGGAAAAAATAGCCGATCTGGTATATCGCCTGATGGTGAAAGATATGGTGTTGGAACGAGAACGGCGACCGTAGGATTCCGTTACCACGTGTTCCTGTGCCAGCCGGGAGTAGAGCAATGACAAAAACAGGCAAAAGAACCGACGGCCTTGCCACCGCCAAATTTGGTGTCGAAATCGGTGCCATAGTGATGGCGGAGTTTACCGAGGTTTCGGGGCTGGAAGTCCAACTGGAGATACTTGAGTATCAGGAAGGGGGGAATAACCTTTTCACCCACAAGTTGCCCGGCCGGGTGAAGTTCCCCAATGTTACTCTCAAGAGCGGGGTAACCGCAACCAACGAATTATGGGAATGGTTCGAAAAGGGGACATACGGGAAAATTGAACGCAAGAACATGTCTATAATCCTTTACGATCAAACGAACGCTGAAGTCAGGCGCTGGAATCTCATAAACGCCTACCCGATAAAATGGACCGGGCCATCCTTCAAGGCCGCTGAAAATGCTGTTTCCATTGAGGCGCTCGAATTTGTTCATGAAGGTATAGTTCCGCAATAGATAGATGAATAACGATAACGACGAGCAATTGAACAGGGTGAACCGGGAATCAGAGACTGATAATGAGCTTGGTTCACGAATAATCGAACGGCACCTTGGCCTCGCAGAAAAAATTGAGGGGCGTAGCCGGTTGCCCTTTAGTGCCCTTTCTTCTGCTCCAATAGGAATTCCTGTTCTGGCACGTGAGCTATCCGAAAAAACCCTGTGGAATGATGCTGTTGTTAACCGCGCCGGGGCGCTGGCCTATCGAATTCAACGCTCAGTGCAAAAGACTCTGTTTCCCACCGAACCGGTTGAAATGGCATGGTTCAGGAAAGAACGCCTCGGTGATGGTGGCGCTGATTATATCGAGCCGGGTGAGGAGTATGAATCTTCCCCAGCCACACAGAGGGTGGTTGCGCCTGAAATCGGCGCTCCGGCAATGGTTGGCCGGAAACCTTCCCCGGGAAGTGCTGCGAACTTCGTTTCGGCGCATCAGGCACGGACGCAGAATCCACCGATCATTGCCTTCTCCGGACCGATACTGGAAAGCATGGGAATTTCATCCTCTGAAACGGCAATAGCGGAAGAGAGCGCCCCCATGTTTTTCGATGATTTCCAGTCGGCCCGGGAGAGGGGTGAAATCAAACCGATAAGCTCTCCAATGACCCTGCGGCGCAAACCTGAGGTTGAGTCAGCCGGAATACCGGCCGGTCTTGAGCCGGGAGTTCAAGGGCAACCCTTGCAACAGGAAGCCTTGTCTCCCGAAAGTGAACCTTCCAAATTGCCAGGGGAGTCACCTCAGGGGAATCTTTATCGAAAGGGGCTGGATGCAATCTCTACCCTCGCAAGCCGAATTCCATTCTTGCCCGTTCGTAAGACAGCGCGTCCTGCCGAAAGTAGTGATAAATTTGAAGTTGCTGCTTCCCCGGTTCAGGAGACTGGGGAAATTGAGCAAGTTGAGAAACCGACCGATACTTTAAGAGATAATATATTGCAGTCATCTCCCGAACCTGGTTTGGGGAGCTCCTTTACCCCGGCCCGCGAAACTCGACTGATGGTGCCAAAGGTTTTGTTTAAGGGAATCATTGCCCGTAAACAGTTCAATCCGACTGCGTGGAGTGGGCCCGCGGAAGAGCTACCTGTCGAATCGGAAGAACTCCCGCTGTACAAACCGGAGATGTCTGCCGGCAAACCGGATCAAATCGACCGGGCACAGGCACAATCCGGCCCTTCGATACCGTCCGTTCCGGGTCTGGCTGCGGAGTTGGGCCAGACTGCCCCGGTGACTGATACCACTGATAAAGATGCGGCTGTGCCGGCTTCACCAGCATTAGCCGGGCCTGAAATGGAAGCTGGCTCAAAAGAGCGGACTCCCCTTGAGGCAGGAGAAAGTCTGTCAAAAGAGATCGCCGAGAAGTATCAAGCGGAAGGAATCATCGGTTCTACTTCAGTAGAGCAGCCGCTGCCGCTGGCCCGCCAGCCGGGGAGTCCTCGACCCAATGAAAGCGAGCCGGAGATGGAAATGGACGGCCCGCAAATTGAAGGGGCAGGCACCACTACAAATGAAGAATTTCAGGGGGAAGGGATATCAATACAGCGCAAGAGTTCGGACGAAGAAGCCGCCAGTATGTCAGGGGAAGAATTCGCCGGGATGCTCACGGAAAAATACCAGCCGACTAAAATGACAACCACACCTCTTTCGTTCGTCCAGCGCGCTACAGGGCCTGAATCGATATCCGAGGGAATGACAGTTACCGGGTTGGCTAGCGTTCTGAGCGCGAAGTATCTTCCCGATAAAGGAGATTCTTTTACATCTTCGTCTGAGATATCGGATGAATTTACTGACACATCATCCGATGTGGGAATGCGGGGCTTACCGCTCATGCCATACTCGGGGGAGGGGATCTCTCGCGAGGAAGCCGGGGATTATTTCAGTGGTGGAATTGCGGGCGCTCCCGAGAGAATACTGCGGAAACCGAAAACGGTTTACACTACCGGGAGCAGTGCTTCCCCCGAAATGATTCATAGGAAATTCGAGCGTCCCGAGATGGTGTTGGCCGGGTCTGAAGGCGGAGTCGCGGGTGATATGCCTTCGGATCATATTTATCGATCTGAGGGCTCGCAATCATTTGATGATGTTTCAGCAACAGAAGAATTCGAGTCTGAGAAAGGACAAAATCCGGAAGCTCTCGCTCGCGAAGTATATAGCATCATCAAGCGAAGACTTGCTGTTGAAAAGGAAAGAGCGGGATACCGATAAGACCTGTCCCGGGAGGTAACTATGGCAAAGCAGGGTGGGCTGGAAAAAGCACAGATCATTAATCTGGATACCAACGATGCGGTGGAGTGTATGTTCAGACCGAAGGAATATACCTTCAGCAAAAAGAACACCTGGCAAACAGCAATGATCACCGGGAAAAATGTGCCCAAAGTGGAGTTCAGCGGTGGAAAGGCCATGGTATTGAAAATGGAGCTGTTCTTTGATACCTATGAGACGGGCAAAGATGTGCGCAAGCAATACACCGATAAAATCTGGAAGCTCATGTTGATCAATACGGATAATAAGGATAAGGGCAATAAAGGATGGCCGCCTCAATGCGAATTTCGCTGGGGGCAGGCGTGGTCGTTCAAGGCAGTTATAACGAATATCAGCCAGAAATTTACCCTGTTCTTGCCCGATGGAACACCGGTCAGGTCTACCATGAATGTGGATTTCCTGCAGGCCGCTGAGGAGGGGGTTTACCCGGGTCAGAATCCCACCACCCTCAGTAAACCTGGTTATAAAACCCGCCGGGTCAAACAGGGCGAGACACTGGATTGGATTGCATTTGAGGAATACGGTGATTCCAATCGCTGGCGTTTCTTGGCGGAGATCAACAAAATCGATGACCCGATGAGATTGCAACCGGGGCAGGTAATTGCCATTGCCCCCATTGATTAGGAAAGAAAGATATGCCTTCAACAGCACAACTGGCATCAAGAATATACTTGAAATTTGATGGAACCAGCGCCTCCGAGCAGGTGACGGATGCCATTATTTCCGTGGAGGTGGATAACAGCCTCACGTTGCCGGATATGTTTGCCATTCATCTCAGGGACCCGAATCTTTCGATGATCGATGATGATACTTTTTCCCTGGGGAGCGAAGTGGAGATATCCGCCAAGGCAGAGAGTGGCTCGGAGGTTAAGATTCTCTCGGGAGAAATAACCGGAATCGAACCTCATCTCGTTCGTGATATCGGGCCTACTCTGGTATTGCGCGGCTATGATAAGTCACATCGACTTAACCGGGGAAAGAAGACCCGTTCTTTCCTTCAGGTGACGGATAGTGATATCGCCAAGAAAATAGCCCAGGGCGCAAGTTTCAGAAATAAGGCGGACTCCACCAGAGAGGTTCATGATTATGTGCTTCAAAACAACCAGACTGACTGGGAGTTTCTGATTGAACGCGCTCAAAGGGTTGGGGTACGCGTGTTTGTCAAAGATGATACTCTTCACTTTCAGCAATTCCCGGATGTTGGTGAACAGACACCGACCCTGGAATGGGCCGATAATTTGCTGGAATTCAGTGCACGCCTCACTACTGCACATCAGGTATCCGAAGTGATGGTTCAGGGCTGGGACCCGGACAAGCAGCAGCAGATTGTCGGCAGCGCTACGCGAGCTAACGACCTGCCGGAGATAGGAGAGAGCCAGCAGGGCAGTCAGGCGGTTGAGAGCGCTTTCGGCGGTTCGGCCAAGGAGATTATTGTTGATCGACCTGTCTTCACTCAGGCGGAGGCTGATGCCCTGGCGCAGTCCATCTGTGACGAGATAGGGCAGGGATTTGTGCAGGCGGAGTGTGTCTGTATCGGGAATCCGGCAGTTCAAGCCGGAGGGATGGTTGAACTTGAGGGACTCGGTAACCGCTTCAGCGGGAGCTACCGGGTTACTCATGCCTTGCATCGCTATGATGATTCCGGATACAAGACCGAGTTTACGGTGGGGGGACGTCATGCTTCCACCATCAGCGAACTCCTTTTTCCCATAGTCGACACGGGATACAAACAGGGTCCCGTGCTGGGAGTAGTCACCAACAATGAAGATCCCGACGATCAGTGCAAGGTCAAAGTGAAAATTCCCTCTCTCAAGGATAGCGAGGAAAGCGCCTGGGCCCGCATCATTGCTCTGGGTGCTGGGAAAGACAGAGGGTTTCAGTGGCTGCCGGAGGTCAATGATGAGGTGCTGGTTGTTTTTGAAAATAACGATATCAACAGGCCGCTGGTAATAGGGGGTCTCTGGAGCGCCAAGAACACTCCTCCTTCCCCGGCCAGTGCGTGTCTGGATTCGGATAAAGTCAAAACCCGCCAGATAGTTACCCGAAGCGGGACCAAACTGGTGCTGGTGGATGATGATAACATAATAACTATTGCTAATCCTGATGAAAGCTTTTCGCTGAAAATATCGGAAAAGGACTCGAAAATAGAGATAGTTTCCGGTGGGGATATTTCTGTTGAGGCTCAGCAAAATGCCACTGTCAAAACGCAGGGAGACGTGAAAGTGGAAGCAACAGGCAACGTATCGGTGCAGGGCCAGCAGGTCGAAATCAAGGCCAGTACCAGCGCCAAAATCACGTCTTCCGCCAACATGAATCTGGAGGCTTCAGGGATTATGACTATCAAGGGAGCGCAGGTGAAGCTGAACTAACCATGGAATGGAGAGCTGACATGAGTGATGAAAACATAACCACTGATATTCTGGGAACAGGTTTCCACTTTCCATTTGGAGTAGATGCCCGTGGCGGAATCGCCATGACGCGGCAGGAACAGGATATCGATGAATCGATCCGAACTATCCTGAACACCGCCCGGGGCGAGCGGCCCATGCGACCCATGTTTGGTTCCCGCGTTCACGAACTTGTTTTCGCTCCCAGCAATGCTACCACCTGGGGACTAATGCAGCAGTACGTCGAAGATGCGCTGGGGTGGTGGGAACCGCGCATTGAAGTACTCAATGTTGATGTAAATGCAGACTCTGATGATGCTTCACGTTTGCTGGTGGATATCCTGTATAAAGTGAAAGCTACCAGTGATAAACGTACCCTGGTCTACCCGTTTTACCTGTCCGGTTGAAGTTGCCGAGGAGGACTTAAATGGCACTGCCAGCACCAAATTTAGACGATCGCAAATTCCAGGACCTGGTCACCGAAGCCCGGGCAATGATTCCGCACTACTGTCCAGAGTGGACGGATCATAATCTGAGCGATCCCGGTATTACACTCATCGAGCTTTTTGCGTGGATGGTGGATGTGCTTCTTTACAGGATCAATAAAGTGCCGGATAAGAATTACATCAAGTTCATGGAACTCATAGGGATTCGGCTGGAACCGCCTGAACCGGCCAGGGCAGATGTTTCCTTCCGGCTTTCAGCCCCTCAGCCAGAGCCGGTAACCATCCCGAGCGGAACTGAGGTAGCTACGGTTCGGACCGAAACGCGGGATGCGATTACATTCACCACGAATGATGACCTGACCATCATTCCACCGGTTCTCGCTTATGCTATCACCTCTCCTGAGGGAACTACCTTTGCCGAATGCATGCCGGCGCTGAAAAATCCTGACCAGCAGGTCAGCATTTTTCAGGAGTCACCTCAGGAAAACAATGCCCTTTACCTGGGCTTCGAAGAGAACCTTAAAACTCAAACCCTGGCGCTCAGTATTGAGAGCAACATAGAAGGTATCGGGGTTGATCCGAACAATCCGCCTTTGGCCTGGGAATGCTGGGACGGCCAAAATGAAAAGTGGACAGCGTTGCGAGTAGAAACCGATACCACCGGAGGACTGAACACCAATGGCACAGTGATTCTTCACATTCCTTACAACTGTGACATGAGAGAGTTGAATGGTCAGAATGCCTGCTGGATACGATGCCGGGCGATTCGTTCCGCCGAAGGACAGAGGGGATATTCCACCTCACCACGGGTGACGAGTATTAGCCCGGAGGGAGTGGGAGGCACGGTAACTGTTATCCATGCAACCAGGACTGTACATGAAGTGCTGGGGCGAAGCGATGGCAGTTCCGGACAAAAGTTCTATTTGCAGAACACGCCAGTGCTGCCCCGGGATACTGAGGAGACGATTGAGGTGGAAACGGATACCCCCGGGGAATTCGAGGCTTGGCAGGAGGTTGACGATTTTTCCGGCTCCGGCTCTGAAGATCATCACTTCACGTGTGACAGCGTTTCCGGGGAAATCCAGTTCGGAGTTTCCATCAAGGAGCCTTCCGGTATGGAGCGACAATACGGGATGATTCCGCCTGCCAGGCGGCAGATTCGCTTTACTTCCTATCGATTCGGTGGCGGTGTGATTGGCAACGTCGGGCCGGGCACGATCACAGTTCTGAAATCTTCTATTCCGTATGTTGCTGCAGTGACTAATCCGCATGCAGCTATTGGCGGGACCGAACCGGAGAATATTGAGCGAGCCAAAATGCGAACCCCTCAGGTCGTGAAAGCGCGCACCAGAGCGGTTACTGCCGATGATTTTGAGTATCTGGCTCTGGAGGCATCTTCGCTGGTGGCTCGTGCCAAGTGTCTTACAGCAGGGACTTCCAGTGATGGCCAGAGTCTGCCTCCGGGAGTGGTTCAATTATTGCTGGTGCCTTTGGTTTCCAAAACAGATGTTTCCATACCTGAAGAGGAACTGGAACTGACCAGGCAGATCAGGGACGATGTTCAATCCTATCTTGATGAGCGTCGATTGCTGGGTACTCGCATGGAGATATCTTCTCCTCATTATGTACCGGTATCGATTGAGGCGCGGATCAAAGGGAAGCCGGGAACCGATTTTGCGCTGGTGGCTGATAAGATAGAAAAAGGATTATACCGATACATCAATCCGGTGTGCGGTGGCATTGATGGAAACGGCTGGCCGTTTGGGCGGGCCATTTCTTTGCCTGAGATCTATGCTGCGATTCAGTCAGTGGGCGATATTGACTTCATTCGGGAAGCCAAAATCTTTACCGTTGTCCCTGAGACCGGGGAACGCGAAGAAGTCACTACCGGAATGAGTGTTTCTGCCAATGCCGTACTTTGCTCGTCCAAACACGAAGTGACAGTTGAAGAATGAGAACATGATAGACGGTAACGAAGACCATACGGAACTCCAGAGCACCTATCGAAAGTATTTGCCCGGTATATATCGGGAGAATGACTTCCTGGGGCGGTTTTTGCTTATATTCGAAAGCATATTGGGCCCGATTTATAATCAGGTGGACAATCTGGCTTTGTATTTTGATCCCCTCGTCACCTCCGATGCATTGTTGCCCTGGCTGTCATCGTGGTTTGACCTTGTTCTGGACCAGACATGGCCCGAAGAAAGACGCCGTGAACTGGTAAAATCGGCAGCTGAGCTTTATCGATGGAGGGGGACCAGACATGGTTTAAGGGAATATCTGCGGATTTGCACCGGTACCGCTCCCGAAATCACAGAGTATATCCCGGGGATGCGACTCGGGCCGGAAACCAGGCTGGGAATTAATACCAGGCTCGGCAGTTCCGGAGGGGGGTATCATTTCACGGTTACTCTGCATCTCGATGAGGAAAGCAGTATCAGCGTCAACACTATCAAAGCAATTATTGAGGCCCAAAAACCTGCTCATACCGTTTATACCCTGCAAATAAGAGGGAACAGCCCGGAAGCGGAGGATAGCGATGAATCTTAAAGAGATCACCAAATTCCAGCTCAAGAGGGAAAACCCGTTTGAGGGACTGGTTGTAGATGCAGATACCTGGCGGGATGCTCACAATTATCACCGGGAGCATCAGCGGCTTCACATCCTCACCTTTCATCAAACAGGCATCGTGGGTGGCCTTGAGGTGGCTGCCAACGATCCGCCCGATCTTTCTGTGATCATCAATCCGGGCATAGGTATTGATCCGGAAGGTAATACTATCATCGTCTCCAAATCACAAAAGTACAAACTCCAGACACGCAAAAAGGGCACGATATATCTGGTCATTCTGTTCCGGGAGATACCAGGCGGTCCGTATCAGCCTGCTAAGGATGGGCAACCGAGCCGCATTGTAGAGGGTTACCGCATTGAAGAGCGTGGCGAGTTGCCGAATGAACCATATCTAGAACTGGCTCGTATTGAGTTTGATCCGGCTGAGGAAGTCATCAAAGAGCCAAAGACGCCGGCCAAACCGGGGAAGAACGAAATCGATTTTCACTTTCGTCAGGCGGCCGCAGCGCCACCTCCGGTTGCTCCGGCCCCGGAAAAACCTAAATCCGTCCCGGAACCTCCGCCTCAGCAAGAGCGGGAAACGATCACCGTGGGACATGCCGTGCTGGGAGGAGCCGATAGTGATTTACATGTTGCCGGTCTGGGGAATCTGGTCCGGGAGATAAACACGAAGGGTATCGTAGAACTCAAGCTAGTGGAGAATATCTCTCTCAGCAAGGGGCTCGGTAAATGCGATATACTATATCTTACCGGCAACAGCAGTTTTGAACTGAGTGCCGATGAGCGATCGGCTATGGGTAAGTTGATGGAAGCCGGGGGAATTATCTTTGGGGAAGGCTGCTCGGAAGGAGACGTGAAAGGATCGAAGGAGTTCGGGTTGGCGTTCAACAAGCTTGCCGGTCAGTTGAAGTGCAAGCTGGAGAATGTCCAGCGCGATCACCCGCTTCTTTCTGCTGCTCATATTTTCTCGGCGGTCCCGGAAGGTGCAATGGCCGGGATGCTCCTGGCGGGTGGCCGGATGATTTACAGCGGGAGCGATTACGGGTGTGCCTGGCAGGGAGGGCATCAGGATGATCCTTTATCACGGGAGATCATTCGGAGTTCCGTTGAAATGGGATACAATATTGCTGCATACCGATGATCTGGTCATCGAGATAGATTTTATGTGGAATTTGATTCGGGAGTCGATAGATGTCAGATAGAATTGAGGTAACAGCCGAGCCGGCAGAGCTGATTCTGCTGCCGGGAGAAACCGGGGAAGTAAGTGCCAGTATCCGCAACTTGGGACAAACTGTGGACCAAATGATCCTTAGTGTCGAAGGGCTCGATGAAAGCTGGTACACCATCCCTGTTTCCAGTGTAGCGCTGTTTCCTAATGATCAGGACAATCTTAAAATTACCATCCACCCACCGAAGACGAGCGAGAGTGGATCACACCCATTTCAAATAAACGTGGCTTCACAGGAAGACCCATCGGAAATCGCGACTGCACAGGTAGCTATCGAAATCAAAGCTCTTCTGGAAGTGGGCATGGAGATATCTCCTCTGAGCCTTGCCGGCAGGAAGGCTTCCTATCAAATTGTGGCCGCTAATCCCGGTGAGCGGGAAGCCACGGTGAAATTACTAGCCAGCGATCCCAAAAACAGGCTGAGATATCGCTTCCAGCTTGATCGTTTGACAGTGGATGCCGCCGGCCGATCCGGCACCAGTCTGGAGGTGCGACTCGGATGGATGGCATTCCTGGGTGGGGAAAAACCATTCGAGTTCAAAGTGGCAGCGCTCCCGCCGGGTGGTGATGCCCCTGTTCAGGATTTTTGCCCATATTGTGGCCGCAAGTTGAAACCGGTATCCGGAACCGCCCTGATTTTCTGTCCCCACTGCGATCATCTATTAAATGAAAAGGCCAAGTTTACCAGTGCCGAATTTGTTCGCACACCGCTCATCAAAGGTTTGCCTCGGATAGGCTTGCCTTCGTGGTTTTATCGGAAGCCTGTCATTAGCAGCTTCGAAGTGGCCACCGATGATAAGCGGGAATTTAAGTTGACCTGGGCGGTTAAACGGGCGAAAGAAGTTACGTTAGATAGTGATGTTGTCAAATCCGAAGGTGAGATGACGGTCCGTCCCGCAGGGGTCACTGAATACACTATTACGGTTGCCAACAAGCGGCGCAGTGTCAGCCAGACACTGGAAGTCCATCCCCTGCCGATAGCTGCGGAAAAGCCGTCGGATCGAATAAGGGCATCTCTTTCACAAACTGAGCTTCAGGTTCAGGCGGGAACTGTGCCGACTCAGGCAACGCTCCAGTTGCAAAACATGGGTGAAATTGTGGATAAATTCCTCGTTGAGGTAGTGGGGCTTGATAGTGCGTGGTATGGGCTCTCTGCCTCAAGCGTAGCACTGATGCCCCAGGCAACCGATCAGGTTCAGATTCCCTTTCACCCGCCTAAACAGGAAGGGGTAAAAGCCGGGAAATATCCTTTTGCCATCAATGTCCGCTCGGAAAGTGTCCCGGGTGAGGTCACGACTGTCCTCGGTCAACTTGAAATATTACCCTTCCCTGAGTTTACTCTTCAAATTCGCCCGGTTCGGATTAATTGCCGCAGAAAAGGCGTTTTCAGGATTGAGCTTACCAACGTTGGAGTGAGTGATATTACATTTAACCTTGAGGCCTCTGATATGGAAGAGGGCTGCCGGTTCGGGTTCAAGGATAACGCTCCTGTATTGCCCGCCTGGAAATCGATTGAAATCCCGATGAAAACCAAGCCTAAACGAGGCTCCTTCGTAGGAGAAAAGAAGGTTTACAATATTGGGGTAACTGCTTCTGACGGGAGTAATTCCCAGACAGGTAACTGTGATCTGACGCACAAACCACTCTTTAGTTCATGGAAGACGTTTTTCAAGCTCATCAGAGCTATTGTGATGATTGTCATTGTTGCGGTGCTGATATATCTGGCCATCCATTGGGGTGGAGGATGGAATCAGCTAACGAGCGATCCTGGAAGATGGGCCGAAGAACTGACCGATGAATGGCCCCCGTGGGAAAAGCCTTTTGACGTGCTCAAGTCTGAGGAGGGGAGTCTTGTCTCCCCTGATGATAGCCCTCAAATTAACGAAAGGGCTCCCGTGCCGCGTAAGCCAAATATCCCATAGTGTCCGAAAGGAGGCAATTTTTGTGAAGAGAATATCTTCGGCGATACTTATAGTGGTTACGGTGTTTCTGCTGGCAATGTCTCTGCTGGGAATTATGGCAACCACCGTTCATGCTCAGGCCGGAGCGCCTTTTATCAAGTTGAGCCCGAATTCCGGTTTCTCAGCGGTGACTATTTCAGGAACGGGGTTTTCCGTATGGGGTGGAATTACAATCTACTGGAACGGAGCCCCAATACCGGCCATCATAAATACAGACGGAGATTCAAGCTTTACTGCGATTATCAGTGTGCCAGATCAGACTTCGCCCGGTGCCCATATAATTACCGCAGTGGACGAATACAAAGATGAAGCCAGAGCCACGTTCAGAGTAATCGACATGACCGGTGATACGGGCCCTCCGGGTATCCCGGTTACAGGCCTTTCCGGAGAAGATGGGGTAAACTGCTGGGATCTGAATGCGAATGGCACAGCAGATAAAGCAGAAGATGTCAATGGTGATGGCAATGTCGATATCATGGATTGCCGTGGCCCACAGGGCGAACAGGGCCTGCCGGGTGATTCAACGGTCATTGAGGGGGCTGAGGGACCTCCTGGTCCGGCGGGGCCACCCGGAGAGCCGGGAGAAGATGGGTTGAGCATCGTCTGGAAAGGGGAATGGGATGAGGATGAAGAATACGCGGTTTACAACGCGGTCAGCTATGGAGGCAGCACCTATATAGCCATTGACGAATCTGCCGAAGCGAATCCGGCTGAATCTGCCGACAAATGGGATTTGATGGTTTTAATGGGTGAGGCAGGTGAACCGGGCGAACAGGGTGAGGCCGGGGGTGGTGGCAGCGTGGGAACCACCGGCTTCTTTCTGGGACTCGTTGCGCTGATATTGATAGCGGGGAGCATGATCAAGAAGTGGACGATCGGATAGCTTTTTGAAGCTGTCTTCTGCCTGATAATGTGTTGCACTGGTTGGGAATGGACTGGCAGCCCATTTTGTCAGCCAACAGACTGATGCGGGAATCAAATCTTAATCATTTCAATAAAGGTTTCAAACCGGGTACGGAGAGGTCCAATCTCAACCGGATCGTAATCTGATTCCACCTTGAGCATCCTGAGTCCCATTTCCGCCTCGGTGATTTTCTGAAAATAGGATGACTGTACATCATACCCGTCCCGGTACATCAACTGATACCAGAGAATACCATCGGCAGAGAACTCCTCGGCCATCTTTTTGAAAAAGTCGACCCTCTCCTTCGTGGGTCTCGACCACGCGGGAGGCAGCCTTCTGGTGAAATATCTGTCGCACAGGGCCTGCATCGGGTCACCGTTGGTTTTGACCGGTTCCCAGTAATGCCTCATTCCTTCAGCAAATTCCTCCATAACGATGGCAGCTCCCGATTCTTCAGCCAGGTCGAATAGCTTATCATCTCCCATAGCCATAGTTGAGCCGATCAGCAATAGACGGGTCCTTGGTCGCGCACCTTCCTTTCCCTTTAACTCATCGTAGATCGATTCCAGGCATTTTATGAATGTGGGCATGTCAGCCAGGTAAGAGGCATGATTTAACCATGTGAAATCCCTGGCACTTATCGGGGGAGCTTCAGATTTGCGCAATTCGCCGATCGCGTTGAGCAGTTCTCTCATCCGATTGTATTGCCCTATCGATTCTTTGAGCTTTTCATCCTCCATCTTATTCCCGGTAACCTGCTCGAGCTTCTCTTTCAACAGGTGCAGTCCGCCAAGGTAATACTGAATTACATCATCTTCTTTATCGTGGGGGACGCCATATCTGAAGGTTTTAAGATCGGTGTAAAAATCGAAGGAATCCGCCAGTGCCCGCACATTGACATCGGTTATCGGCGCTACCAGCAAGTCGATCACTCGATAGAGGGAATCTTTCTCCAGCATGTAATGTCCGATCTGGGATCGGCAAAAGGTATCGATCCAGCGCGGCAGATAGCTGGCGCTTTCGGTTACCGCATCGGAGTTGCCTCCCCGGATCATTCCCACCGGCAGCGCCCCGGCAGCATAGATCAGTTCCTCCGGCATAAACCCTCCGGGCACATATCCGATTATCGTTGTCCCTTTTTCCTGTGCCTGCCGCAACTCGAGGGGACGTTTAGTCAGGTGTTCTTTGAGTTCGTTCATTGCATCCATCGTTGAATCCTCCCGCTAGGCCCGTTTAGCATCCCTGGATATTCTGACCGTCTCGGCGAAGGTCTCCATCCTGCTCCGGAACTGTTCTGCCGGGTAATCTCTCGGGTCGTATCCACCCCATTCCAGCACAATAGAAGGAATTCCGAGTTCATCTGAAATCGCCTTCTTAATCATCAGTGGGGTGATGGAATACGGACGGCATCCCAGCGGATAGAATTCAATGGCGCCATCGAGATCGAAGGCCTTGCAGGAATCGACGTTATATCTGATGTTGGAATAGGCTGTGCATGGCGGGGCATTACGATATACGGACTTGGCAATGATCTCCATCAAATCATTGTAAGTATTGGCATCCGGCTCCTCGGGTGGAAGATAGTCCAGCAGCACCAGCGGCATCGCCAGACCCAGTTCTTCGATCATCTGGTAAACATCCGGCTGTCCCGGAAATCTGAAAGCGAGATACACGCGGGGAGAACCTTTGGGGACAATTCCTTTTCCTTCTTGTGCCAGACGTTTTATCTCTCTGGCCAGTGCCATAGCCGCCTGCTGATATTGCTTCCGATTCTGCAGGGTAGTGAATTGAGCAAAGTAAACCAGATCCAGATTGGCCTGGCTGATAGGCTGAGGGTCGGCCGCTACCATTGTATCCACCAGTGCCTTGTGGAAGAAGTATGTTTTGGCCATATCCTTAAATCCGGCCATTACCGCTTCTTCCGGAAACGGGACACCACAAACCTCTTCGATCCTCTCTTTAATCTTATGCATCCTGCCGGCAACCAGTTCCACCTGCCGCTTTGAAGGCATCTCGCCGTATTGCCAGTCGCAGCAGCCATCAAGGTAGACTACCGGTATTCCGTAGAGGTCCTCCAGCAACTGGTCTGCCTCAGCTGCCTGGTCGCAGATATATTGAGAGGTAATTATCAGGTCCGGTTTGGGAATGAGGCCGCTGGCTATCACTCCCACGTGCATTTGCCAGAGACCGCAATGGGCCTTGGCTGGAGGCATTCCCAGGCTCTCCCCGGCTTCAAGGAAGGGGGCCAGTTTGCCGAAGATACCGCCAAGGACAATCATGAAAGTCTGGGATACGGGCGTGGCGAAATGAACATCATCGAAGGCGGTTACCCCGCCCAGATTGAGCACGCAGTTGGCGCCGGGCCATTCCGAGTAGATTACCTTGCTCTTTTCCTCGCCGGCCATCATGGTATCCACCAGTTCCTTCACCCACACGCCGAGCAACTTTCTTACTGCTTCGAGCTCAATTGCATAGAATCGTTTTATTCTGGATTCCCCGAGTTTGATGTCCTCTTCAGTCAGGCCTAGCTTCGTAAAGGCCTTTTCCACCCGGGTTTTCTGTTCGGCTACTTCTTCCGGCTCATATCCGCAAAGCCTCAGGAATTCGTCATACATGACTGCCTCCTTTGTTGACCGAGCAAATTATGGCAGAAAGAAGGATAAAAGGGCAAATCGATTTAAACTCAATCAGAGGTTTCTTAGTTCAAACTTTTGCCATGCCCAGCTACTGGAGAGTGATCACCAGTTTGCCTTCCTCTTCGGTCACCGGGAAAGCAGGCACGTTCTTCTTCGCGAAACCGGAGATTAAGTTCCCCTGGTAATCATAGCTTGACCCGCCCAGGCTGCAGCACTGCACCTGCTCAACACCGGGTACCGGGTCGAGCCGTCGTCCCATATGAGTGCACTTGTTACTGAAGGCATGATACCGACCATCACCGCCCCGGAATACCAGAACCCCGTGCGGCAGGCCTTTTTTCTCCAGACGGATAGCCCCGTTTTCGCCGGAAAGCTCTGTGGCGCGGGAGAGGGTCACGGTCACTTTTCCACCCTCGTATTGCCAGCAGCTCTCGTCCTTTGGCGGATTGGTTGCGCATATACCCAGAATACGCTGGAAGATACTTCGTTTCACACTTGGCTTTGCCATATTATCAACACCTCCTGATAAGATTACGCAACTTTTCACAAGTCGCATTGGCGACAATGCAACAAGAAG
>CAZJQZ010000022.1:0-24303 GCA_964548045.1 uncultured Dehalococcoidia bacterium
CTGACATCCCCTCCAGCCTTCGGATACCAAACCCATACTACGATGGCGATAACAACACAACCTGGCAAAGCAGATTCAGTCGCTATGAAGCTTTCATCTTTGGCAAATGTTACACATTTGATGACTACAACAGGCCGCTATGATATAATCGCGGCTGCACTTTTCAGCAATCTGGAATCCATGCTTGATTTCATGGATAGCGAACTTGGTTCTGTTCCAAACGTATTGAGTACTGAATTGATGATACTTGTGAACTGGATGAAATTCTGCATTAACCCGCTGACAGCTACTAACCATGCGTTCCCGGCAGTATCTCAGACTCACAATCTTGATGCACTGGATACAGCTATTATCAGCGAATTGGAAAGTGCCCCCGATCAAACCAATATGAATCTGGCAAAAAAATTATCCGTCAGCAGGCCAACCCTTCGAAGGAGAATTCAGGCACTCCTTGATGATGACATCATTCATATTGGAACCATGGTAGCCCCTTCAGCTCTCGGATTTCATGTATTATCAGTACTACTAATCAAAGCTCGGTCTGGTGCAATCAAGACTACAGCAGCCAAATTGAAGAACTTAACTGAGATATCCAATCTGATCATCACCGCGGGCTCCTACGACATGATTGCTTATGCCAATTTTCGGGATTCTCGTCACATGTCGGAGTTCATAAACGGTCAGGCAGGCCGGATTGAAGGAGTGATAAGGATCGAAGCTATGATAGTTCTTGATATTAAGAAAATATCATTCAGTCTGTTAACGCTGGGACTTCAGCCTGTTGATAATTTAAACAGCGGTGCTACTGAATGATTATAGTGCTTATGCCTTTACATCACTGGATCGGTAATCGACTTGAAAATCGAAACATGCAACCTGTTCAAATCCAAAGCCTGTGACATATCCAGCCAGGACTCCGACTCAATTAACCGTTGTGTAGTGCCCTCGACATCGTAACCCCATTTTTAATTCACTTTGACGGCTCATACCAAATAGGTGAAGTAATGGCCCTTTCCTGGATCACTTTTTTCACAGCAGAATTGGTGCAAGATTCCGGCATATCATCTTCAGAGAATTTGTTGCAGTCGTATTGCAACCATCGGCAACTCGGATTCTCAACGACTCGTGCATAATAAAATGCCGGAAGGTCCGGATCGAACTCTGGATCGGTCCAAACTGTGCCGAGCTGTTCCCACCCTCCATCGATCGGCACGCAAGTATTCAGGTCAACACTTGCTATGTTACTGGGATCACCAGCTACCGTATAAACCTTCTCTCTCTTATTGCCAGCTGAATCAATCCAGCCCTTGATGATCTGAATCTGTTGCAGATCAGTACCGGGATGTCCCGCAACACCGGGGTCTTTCGTGGCCTTTACCGCGAAAGTTGGCACATCAGTCGTATCGGGTCTTATCGGCAAATCTGAACCCATCGGAACGCCCTTTGCGTATCCGATAGCAACAAAATCGTCATCTTCGCATAATCCGGCAGGGTAGTCCCATCCCCCAAAGAAACGCACCGAAATGCGCGGGCCGGTGGTAGCGTAAGTTTCGCGATTGCGGAGCGATTCAAACAACGCGTCCCTGCTGTTTTCGACGGCCCACACGGCTGTCAGTGCCCCGGGATTGTAAAGAGCGAAACTGGGAAGGCCGGGTTCATAACCCAGGCGTTCCTCCGGTGAATCTTCCCACATCCCCATATGACCGGGGAAATCATATTCCTCTGTTTTGCTGGGAATCCCGTTGTGAGTATCGGTGCCCCCAACGATGCCGATTTTGTAGGGATTAACTCCCAGCCGCAGCCACTCCGAGAGCCCCAGCTTCAGGGTATTGCGGATATAATCATAACGGGAGATGCACCCAAAGCCGGACATTCCCATTTCACCCGGAGCATCGATGCACTCTTCGGCGCTCTCGTCACGTATTTTTTCAAAATCACATAAAGGATCATTGGGAATCCCATCGAAACCGTTCCTGCATTCCATACTGCCTTTGTGCTGGGAAATCTCGACCAGTGGTTCCATTTGGGCGCGGAAGGCGGCTGCTTCCTTTTGATCGCTGAGGCTCATATCCTCGGGATAGTCCAACATGAACATATTCCCGTTGCTCCAATTGGAATTGTGAGGAATGGCGATACAGTCACACTTATTATCCGCATCGAGGCATATATCCACGAGTTGCGCCCAGAGCCCCTGTTCATTGCTCTGCTCAAAAGAAGATGGTGGCAGGATAGAAATCTCAGCATTGCGGAAAATGATATTCCGATGCTTGTTGCTCAAACCGGGGCTCAGAGTGAACTCGTATGCCGGAAATGCTGTGAACGAGCAATTAGAGGTGCGGTCGTAGGCATCTTCGGCATTTTGCAGAATCTCCTGCCATATATTCCGACTTACCTGATCACAGTCAACTCCCGGTGATTGGCAGATTTCCTCCATGTGGGAGGCAGGGTTTTTGGCCAGATTGAATGACCACTGCAAGAAATTTATGGTTCCACCTTTTCGAAACTTCTGGCAAAGCGGGCAATCATATGCGCCGGAATCTTCGTGTGTGCACAAATAGGTCTCGGATAAATACTCCTGGTGGTCTGTCAGGGCAGCGAAATCGAGTGGCCGGGAGAGCTTTACATACTGTGTTATATCGGAATCACGCGCGGTTAAAACTATTGTGCCACCTTTGGCAAATTCATACGCCTGCTCAGGAGTTGTCATGGTTCCCCATCCATAAGCGTCATAGGATAATACGGTATGGGCGTGTAACTCTCCCCAGTAGAGATTCCTGTTTTCGCTACGGCATTCACATGGTTTGCGATCTTCGGTATAAGTTACCAGATTGTCAGTCACAGGTTGTGGAGATATTGTTGGTTCCAAAGCTTGGGTTGGTGAAGGTTTAGGTGAGGGCGAATTCGTTCCATCATCGCTGCAGGCAACGAGTAAAGCCGGGATTAGCAGCAAGAGCCCCAATAATACGGTTCGCATACTATTCTGTATTCCTTTCATTAGCTGTTCTCCTTACGGCAACTCTATCTTTTGCGTTCATGCATGTCAATTGTTTTGGGCTCTATGGAAATATATGCCGGATATATGTTGTCATAACGTGCAAAAATAGCTTTGGGGATTGCACCAATCTGTGGTGTCCGCTATTCAAAAAACAGCAGGCCTGCCGAGATTTCAGATGGAGTGGGCTTGGATATTGCCTTATGGCCTGGTAATAACCGGGAGCCAATCAGGGTCGGCTCGATACAGGTTTTCCCTCTCTTCATCCGCCTCGTAAACAACGTAATAATTCGTAGAGCATCGTTTGTTCTCATCGAAACTGTATCTGTCGATGCCATCAATACTCTCTGTATATGCTACCGCAGCATTATAAACAGCTTGAGAATCAAGGTTTTGAGGGCCCACATCTTCGGCAGCGTTTCTAACTATATGTAATAGCTGATAAAGACAACTGGTCGAAAGGTATCCAACTCCCGATCTCATGATCGCTTCGGCATTGCTGCTGTGATTCTCATTCAGAAGTTGCTTGGTCAGGTCGATGATTACACCTTCCTCAGTCCACCATCGAGACCCTCGGATGAACAGCATACCGTCAATTTCATCCCAGTAGTCTGCTTTGTCTATCATGTCGAGAAATCCGGCATGAGGGTCTGTCCCAATAAATTTTGCATCATAACCTGTGGCACGGTAATCTTTTATGAAGACATGCATAGGAACAGGAGGATACACATAATCGCAGTCTTTAAGCGCTTCTATCTCGGAGTTCCAGACAAACCCAAAATCAGTCAAATGCCCGCCTTTCCATTCAAATTGATTCGGGTGTGCCTCGGCATACTTTTTCATGCCGTCAAAGAAAAGCGGACTGTAATCCTCTTTCCAGCCGGCTCCACCAATCTTGGCAGGCCCGTTGGTTTCGTAATCCCAGTCATTTTCGGCAATCCATTTCAGGAGAGTGTAAGCATCATACTGTGGTATTGTACCCAGACTGAATGCATAGCCGGGGGGCATAAGCATATCCAGGTTGGCTGATGCCGCAAAAACAGGGACATTGTCCTTATCAGCTACTGGCTTAAGTACAGGAATTGTCGTTGTTACGGGGGTCCAGATAAGATCTGCTCCATTTGCTCTCAGCCGTTCATACCCGGTTTTGGCTAAGGAGGGATCGTATTGGGTATCATAGGTTTTCACTTGCAGCTTTACACCTGGGATCAAGTTTTCATTGTTGTAGTAGTCAACTAAATCATCCAATGTGGTATCAATAATGGCTATAGCACTGGACGCCACACCTGTTTGATCGGTGAGGTTGCCAATGGTAAATACTACATCAGTGGGATCTGGTGTTGTTTCCAGAGGTTGCATAAGGGGTGAATTGGTTGGGTCTCCATTGCTGCTGCAGGCTACGAGTAAAGCCGGGATTAACAGCAAAAGCGCCAATAATATGGCTCGCATACTATTCTGTATTCCTTTCATTAGCTGTTCTCCTTACGGCAACTCTATCTTTTGCGTTCATGCATGTCAATTGTCTTGGATTCTATGGAAATATATGCCGGATATATATTGTCATAATGTGCAAATATAGCTTTGGGAATTATGCCAACCTGTGGTGTCCGATGTTCAACAAACAGCAGACCTGCCGAGATTTCAGATGGAGGGGGCTTGGATATTGCCTTATGGTTCAGTAACTGCCGGAATCCAATCCTCATCAGCCCTGAACAGATCTCTCTTTTCCCCGTCCACCTCATATATAACGTAATAATTTATGGCAAACCGTTTGGTATCATCAAAGCTGTAGCGCTCAACTCCATCTATGGCCTCGGAGTACGATATAGCCGCCTCATAAATAGCCTGCGAATCAACGTTTTCCGGGCCTACCTTTGCAGCAGCATTTTTGATGATATTGCAGATGTGATACGTTTGAGCAGCCCCGAGATAGCCAACCCCTGAACGAATAATATCTTCGGCCTCGTCAGGATGGTTTTTATACAGAAGCTCCCGGGTAAGGTCGATGAGTTTCCCTTCTTCGGTCCACCATCGGGACCCCCGGATAAATATCATCCCGTCAATCTCATCCCAGTAATCCGCTTTGTCGATCATATCCAGAAACCCGGCATGAGGATCAATACCAATTAGTTTTGCTTTACTGCCTGACCTAGAGTATTCTCTTACAAACGCATGCATGGGAACGGGCGGATAGATGTAATCGCAGTCCTTAAGGGCTTCAACCTGAATAGTCCAGTCAAAACCAAAATCAGTGAGATGCCCGCCTTTCCATTCAAATTGCTCAGGGTGAGCATCAGCGTATTCTTTCATTGCCTTAAATTGAACATCACTCATATCCTCAGCCCAGGCGGCTCCGCCAATCTTGGCGGGCCCGTTAGTCTTGTAATCCCAGTCATTTTCGGCGATCCATTTGAGTAAGGTATAAGCCTCATACTGAGACATAAGACCTAAGCTGAAAGTGTATTGGGGGGGCATGATTGTATCTATATTAGATGAGGCAACAAACATAGGTATTTCATCGCGGTTAACTATCGGTTTCAGTATGAGTGCGGTCGGCGGACAGGGTGCCCAAATAAGGTCCGCGCCTCGATCCTTCAGGTATTCATAACCGGGGATGGATTGGGATGGATCAAACTGGCTATCATAGGTCTCAATATCAAGCTTCACTCCGGGGATAAGGTTTTCTTCGTTGTAATGTTTAACCATATCTCCCAATGCCTTATCAATCTTATCCATAGCGCTGGCAGAAACGCCGGTCAGGTCTGTAAGGTTACCTATCGTGATGACTACATCTTCGGGGGGGGGTGCTGTCCCCGGTGAATTGGTTGGGTCTCCACTGTTGCTGCAGGCTACTATGAAAGCCAGAACCAGCATTAAGAGTGCCAAAGGAACGAACCATATTCTGATTGATGGCCATGAAAATGGTGATCTTTGGGAGGGATTCATTCGCCGGATATTATTGATCAACCGCCGTCTTATCATTGTTTCCAATCGCACAACCTTTCAGGGATTGCGTAAGAGTTCAAGGCATCTTTGAATCCATTAGTATTGTGCGTTAGTATATCACTTCTGAGGTGATTTTGCCAGATCAACTTTGTTAGAATTCAGTTGTCAGGATTACCGGGCGGCATGCTTGGCTGCTATGTATCCCCATGTCATAGCCAGCCCAATAGTGAATCCTCCACCACCGTAGGCCGGTCCGCTGACACTTGCCGCGACATTCCCGGCGGCATAAAGACCATCAATTGTATCACCAAAAGCGTTCAGTACCTGCCCATTAACATTCGTTCTGGGGCCACCTTTGGTTCCGATAGTGCCAATATAAATAGGAACAGCATAGTATGGCGGCTGTTCGATGGTTCCCAGACATGGGTTCGGCTGACTTCGCGGGTCGCCGCAATACTTATCATAGGCCGTTCCGCCACGATCAAAGTCATGATCAACACCCTCACGGGCAAACTCGTTGAAGCTGTCGACAGTGGATTTCAAGTTCTCAGCATTGATACCAACCATATTCGCCAGTTCTTCCAGCGTATCGGCCTTGGGAAGCCATTCCGGGTCAAACCCATCACCCGGCATCGCTGTCATAAGTACCCAGTATCTATCGCGGTACTGCTGGTCAAAAACACACCAGGCAGGATCGTTAATATGGTCAAACGGCACCGGATCGAAGGTGCGGAACACCTTGGCGACATCATTATAGTTGTGAGCTTCATCAACAAAGCGCTTTCCATAGCGGTTCACCATGATAGTGTGAGGAAGACACCTCTCTGCCATGGTGATGCGGTAGAGCTGTTTACCATCGTATTCCTCGGTGGGAACAAATGACGTGGGCACTCCCCAGATTTCACTCATATTAGCCAGGTCCGCGCCGACAGCCATGGCCATTCTAAGACCATCGCCTTCACAGCTCGGTGGAGTGAGTGGACAAGTATAAGGTCCGGGCAGGAAATGCGATTTCAGTTCATCATCCCACTCAAACCCTCCGGTGGCCAGGATAACCCCTTTGGAAGCACGAATGAAGAAGTCCTTACCATCCTTTTCACATCTCATACCAATGACTCTGTCATTCTCAACTATAAGCTCACGTCCGCGAGTTTCGAGAACCGGCTCTACTCCCCGATCCAGACAGCCTTTAAGCAGATTGCCGATCAGAGACATCCCCATTCCCATAATCCCCTTGGACATTCGTTCTGCCAGCATGGCATAATCCAGCGCCATAGGGCAATTGATAGCATTGGTTGATTCGTATTCAGCATAGGACATCGGCAAAATCGATGCCGTACCCCATCGCAAGTTGGCCCTCCAGTCTCCAAGCTCATTTGAGTCGAAAGCGGGTGGTCCAAGGCTGCGACCTTTCATTTTACCGCCATTGACTTCAGCTTTGTAATCGGGCATCTGCAAAGCATCAACCTTCAATGGAGTGTTGTCTTCGATGTATTTAATCATAGCCGGCGCATTCTCAACGAACGCTCGAATCACATCATCATTGGAGCGTCCCTGCGCCAGTGTTTTCATAAAGTTGAAGGCTTCTTCAGTAGAATCGGAAACACCGACATCTGACATGTGATGATTATTGGGGACCCATGGGATCCCGCCGGATACCGCAGTCGTTCCGCCGACCTTATTGGTTTTCTCAATTATGGTCACTTTTGCGCCATCGTCATGAGCAATGATGGCCGCAACCAATCCCGCTCCTCCGGTTCCAGCTATCAGTACATCTGTTTCAATATCCCATTTTTCTGGTTTTGTTGCCATCTGTATACTCCTTATTCACCAGCTGTTTAATTATGATCGCCCGCAGGTGTGTTTGGCTCCTATATATCCCCACGTCATCCCCATCCCTATGGTGATACCGCCTCCGTCATAACCCGGACCGCTTACCCCGGCCATCACATTTCCGGCAGCATACAACCCTTCGATAACATGCCCGAAGATATGAAGCACCTGACCGTTAGCATTGGTTCTTGGGCCTCCCTTTGTTCCCAGAGTACCCATATGAACCTGGAGAGCAAAGAACGGCGGTTTCTCAATTGTCCCTAAACACGGGTTGGTGGTTTTGAGATTTGGATCACCGGAATATATATCATACGCAGCCTCGCCGCGACCAAAGTCCCCATCAACATCTTTGGCGACAAAACTGTTGAAACGTTCAACAGTATCTTTGAGGTTATTTGCGTCGATCCCCACCTTCCGGGCCAGTTCTTCCAGCGTATCCGCTTTTGTCAGCCAGTCAGGTGTAGTTGGGTCTCCGGGGAATATGGTCCCCATTAACAAATACTTGTCACGGTATTGCTGATCGAGTATGCACCAGGCCGGAACATTGGTAAAATCATGCTTAACAGGGTCAACTGTCCGGAATGCCTTGGCGACATCGTTATAATTGTGGGATTCGTTGACGAAGCGTTTTCCGTATCGATTCACCATAATGGAATGCGGAAGGCATCGTTCCATCATCGCCAGCCGGTACAGTTGCCGGCCCTCGTATTCCTCGCCCGGAATGAAGACTGATGGCACACCCCAGACTTCGCTCATATTGCCCAGCTGAGCCCCGATAGCCATACACATTCTCAATCCGTCGCCCTCACAACAACGAGGAGGACTTAAAGGCAGGGTGTATTCCCCGGGCAGGAAAGTGGATTTGAGTTCTTCATTCCATTCGAATCCGCCGGTGGCCAGGATGACCCCTTTTTCGGCCCGAATAAAGAAATCCTTCCCTTCACGTTCAGTCTTCAATCCAATGACTCTATCGCCATCAAGGATCAGTTCCTGAGCGCGTGTTTCCAGTAACGGCTCAATACCTCGGTCCAGGCATGCTTTATATAATTGCCCGATAGTACTCATTCCCATACCTACGATACCCCTGACCGCCCGGTCCATAATCATTTCGAAGTCCAGATTATTAACGTAGTTTATCCCGTGGCCGCCGGCTTCATAATCGGCCCAGGCGATGGGCATGATCGCAACCGGACTCTGCCTCAGCTTTCCTATTGAATCGCCAAGCAGGTTCGTATCGAAAGTGTGAGGCCCGACACTCCGGCCTTTCTTCTTTCCCCCGGGAATCTCAGCTTTATAGTCGGGCATCTGGAGGGCATCGCATCTAAACTCGGTGTTTTCTTCCAGATGTTTAAGCATCCGGGGAGCATTATCGATGAAGGCTTCTATTAGCGAATCATCCGACCGGCCCTGCGCGAGTGTTTTCATAAACTTAAAGATATCTTCTTTTGAATCGGTCTCCCCTATATCATTCATGTGATGGTTGTTGGGAATCCAGGGAATCCCGCCCGAAACAGCCGTAGTTCCGCCCACGGAACCGGTCTTTTCAATCACGGTTACTCCGGCGCCCTCATCATGAGCAGTGATGGCTGCCACAAGCCCGGAACCGCCTGTTCCCACAACGAGGACATCTGTTTCAATATCCCATTTTTCCGGTTTTGCTGCCATTTCCTCTACTCTCCATATTGTATGGGTTCAACTCCACTGCCTCTTAGTTATACGGCACTCCGCATTTGGCCAATTCCTCTTTGGCTTGCTCCAGATATCCTACATATTCCTGTTTGGGCTGTACCGTATCCAGATCGTATACTTCAATGAATTTGGTGGTGTTCCCTTTGACTTCACCGGCATGCGATTCCATGGCCTTCATGATATTTTTGATCACTTCATTGGCTTTTTGCCGTTCCATTCCGGCCATACCCTTCATCACCTCGCCGAGATACCGAGCTTCAATCCCGGTGTTGCCGCAAATCCAGCCGTAGGTATATCCGCTGGCAGTATACAATGCTACCATAGCTGCACCCTGAAGCAGAGTGTATGGGGTTTTAGCAAGCACGCCTGAAGCACAACCACCGAGGGCTACTTTGATATTTCGCTCCGAAGCCCGGGCTGCGGCGCTGTAAGCCCACTGGCTCTGCCATGTGGCGGACCTGCCATCGAGATGGCTGGCCCACATACTGCACAATGGGCCATGCCCATAGCTCATCTGCCCCAGCGCATTGGCAACAAGTGTGACTGCAGTATCTTCAGGATTGCGACACAATGCGCCTATCATTGAATTTGAACTCTGCCACGGGACAATGCCCCGATCTTGACAGAACTGAGCCAGAACCAGCTGATTCCAGTTGAACTTCTGTTCCGGCACAATATGTATTCCGATATGAGTATCGAGAGGTCCTCGCACTCCTTCTCTGATCATGCCCATGATCCCGGCCGGAGTGCTGACAGTCGCCAGCAGACCCAGATGCATACCGGGTCTGCCAACCTTGTTAAGCACTTCCTTGATCCGAGCCTGCTCCCAGAAACCTCCCCACATTTCAGATAGAGTGCCTGCCTTTATCCCTCTATCACCAAGCTTGCCAACCCCGGCGCAAATCCCCAGGGCTTCAACCGTCTCTTCCTGCACAAATGACTGAACATACTGAGAGAACCAGTCTTCCTTGGCAACTCCCCAGGGCCCGGAGTAAAGCGTAGGCGGTCGGGTATCCGCTCCAGTTCGGTATTCTACGGTGATCTCATCTTTACCGAAACCGAAGGTATGCTTGCCCGGATTCTCCCGGCGCTCTCTGGCAACATCTTCGACTTCTTCTTTGGTGAGCTTAACCACACGTTCAGTATCCATGTGAAAGACACCTAACTCGGCCAGCAGATCCACACCCGCTTTGAAAACCTTATCTGCTGTTTCATCATCGACAACCAGTTCTTCGGGATTGTATTTTATTTCATACTTTTTCACCAGTTCTCGAACCTTCATCGAGAACTCCATATCGAAATCATCGCCCTTCATCACCGGGCCGGTCAGAGCTCGTTCCTGAAATTCAATTATCGGAATCATATTTACTCCTTTTCCTTTTGCAGCTTGCAGTACCCTCCCGGGCCCACGGTGGCTGTTTCAATGCAGTTATTGCAATAGGCGCACTTTTTAATCTCTTTCTCGCGGCCTTCCTTTGCTTTCTTTGGCCAGTCGGGATCTCGAATGATTTGCCGGCAGACTCCGGCCAGATCGATTCTTTCTTCCTGCAAAAGTTTTTCGGCCAGTTTCGGGGTGGTTATTCTACCGGCTCCCATAATCGGAGTATCGCATCCGGCATTTCTTACCGCTGTGCGAATAGCTTCTGCGATATAGATATTGGTAGCCTCCGGCATGTAGGATTCCGGCATGCATCGGAAACCGCTGTAACCTCCCCACGGTGGATAAGGGAATGTCAGACCCCACGGATCAGTCCCGTAGGAATCGTCATATTTGCCACCCACTGAAACACTGATATAATCAAGACCTATTTCGGCAAGTTTAGCAGCGGTGACGGTTGACTGAACCATCGTGGTTCCACCAATGATAAACTCATCGCCATTAATGCGAATACCGATTGGGTAATCCGGACCCAGCGCCTTACGCATCCGTTCATACACTTCAACGGTGAACCTCATCCGGTTCTCCAGCTTCTTCCCGCCGTATTCGTCCTTTCTCTTATTATTCTTAAGTGAAAGAAAGTCGGCCAGGAGGGTGCCGTGAGCGGCGTGGATTTCGATACCATCAAATCCGCACTCCCGAGCCCGGAGAGCCCCGGCCTCAAAGTAATCGAGAACCGTGGGGATTTGTTCGGCAGGATACTCTTCCATAGGTTGCCGCCAGCCTCTGGCAGCCTTTACGAAATCATAAAGCTGAGGCACAATTTTGGTATTGGTCTGGCTATGGATTCGTTCAACCATTTCCTTGTAACCGGGGACGTATTCATCACCACTGAGCCTTGGCGCAGGAAACGGTCTCGGATTGACTGCCAGAGCGCCCAGCACGATCATCCCGGCTCCGCCTTCGGCTCGCCGCAGGTAGTAATCGCTGTATTCCGGAGTGCAGTAACCGCCGTGGGCCAGCCCTTCGTGGGCAGGAGCCATCACGATGCGGTTTTCCAGTTCCATTCCATTGATGTTTATGGGTGTAAACAGTTTTTCATATGCCATTGCTTTACCTCAAATATCCTTGAACACCGCGGCCGGCGCCATAACATGATTCGGGTCAGTTGCATTTTTGATATCTCTCAAAAGCTTGGAATAAGACGGCAGCAGGCCCTGTTCAAAATTGCGGAAGAACCCGGCGCTGGCCTGAGGTGAACCATACTCAATCGTAGCTTCAAAAAACATCCCCATAAATTGACGGAACCTGTTAATTGATACTTCGTCCATCGGATCAAATTCGACATCGAATTCAATCATGAATGTTTCCGTCCTTTCCCACGGAGCCAGATACATCCTTGGCTCATATACATCGCCTGAAAATGAAGTCATGGGATAGTTCAGTTTCTTGACTATTTCCATGGTCTTTTCATAAGCGCCCACTATTTTCGAAGGCGGTACATAGAAGAAGGCCATCAAGTTGGGTTCGTGGCGCAGGTAATGGCAAGCCGTCACTGAACTGCCGCGCCAAAGCTGTTCGAGATTCTCCTGAATTTTACCCTCGTACTGCACCAGGGCACCGCCCGCTTTGGTAATAGCATCAGTGATGAGCTTACGGTATACGTTTGCCTGATCTTCATTGTGGCAACTGATCCGGGCTACCATCAGCCAGGCGGCCATTGAGTCTTCCAGTTTTTTATACTCTACGGGGTCCTTAATAAGGTCGGATTCCGCAGCAATGGCCGCTGCCTGAATTCTATTCAGTCCGGTTACCTGCTTGCAAATACCCAGATTCACCACATTGCGCATCCCTTCGACGCAGGTGGCAAGATCAGGGAAGCCAATCTGGATCGGCTCCTCTATGGGACGAACGGGATAGAGTCGACGAACCATCTTGGTGATGATCCCAAAGGAGCCCATCGTCCCACGGTATAACTCAGTTAGATTTGGTCCCCAGGCGATACGGAAATAGGGATTGATCTCCTCGTGTCCCTGGAAGGCTGCTGAACCTGTCCGGAGTATTTCTCCGTTGCCCAGCACAATTTCAAGTGAGACCACTTCATTCAAATCGATGGCCCCGGTAGGCCCGCCACCGAGGCTGTAGTTACCGACAGGGCCGCCTGTATGCGGACCGCCGCCCAGCGGCAGCGGTTCCAACCCGACTTTCTGGCATTCGTAGATCAGTTTGGACCAGGTGACCCCGGATTCGATGGTAGCTGTCTTTGTTTCCTCGTTGATTTCCCATATCCGGTTCATCTTCCGCAGGATCACCATGGCGCCACCCTTGCGGGGTGACGTGCCTCCGCTCAGATTGGTACCATAAGAATAGGGATACAGTGCTATGTTGAGTTTATTGGCCAGCTTGACGATCGCCTGAACCTGTTCGGTACTTTCAGGAATTACGGCATAATCCGCCATATAGGATTTCAAAGCCTGCGATACTTCATCGCGGCAGTATACAATGATATCTTCTTTATCAGCGGTGATATTTTTTTCACCTACGATCTTCTGAGCTTCTTTATAGAATTCGTCATTCACACTTCCCATAATAAATGCCTCCGATAGATTCCTTTCCTCCCGTCCTTGACGGGAGGGACAAGAGGGAGGGTGAAAAGCAACGATGGCAGCTATTCTTTAAGATATTTACCTTAAACCAGCAAATATCAACCTCCCCCGCCCTCTCCATTTGAGGGAGAGGAATTACTTTTTGTACTTATCCATAGGACTCAAATCTATATCTAAATCTATTCCGAAGGCATAGTCAAGTGGTCTGGGCGGATTGGAGATGCCATTCGGGTCGAATACTTCCTGGAGTTCCTTTTCTTTGAGATGATAGTCCCCATAGGCCGGCCCGATAATCTGCGGCTCCGGTCCGTATGAACCCTGCAATCCGCAATAGGCCCTCAACTCAAGGTCCTGCCTCGTCGATTCCACAAATCCGACCTCATGCTGATAGCAATCGTTTGGATCGGTAGTCGGGTCAAAGTAGACCAGAATTTCACAAAACGCCACATGCCCGAAATCACCCATCTGTAGCCATCCGGGAATACCATAATCGGCGATCAATGGCGGGGTATATTTCCGTTTAAGTTCAGCGGCTGCCTTGGCCAGCTCCATGGAGGCATCGAGCGAATCGAAGTGGAACTTCATTGATGTCTCGGCTCCTCCGGGGAACATGATTCGATGGGCATCCGCGTTGTTGATCCACGATTCATCGAACGGCCGACCTTCTCGCAGGTCACCGCCAACCCGCCCGATAACATCCCGGACCACCCTTTCTTCATATTCCATCTGCCTGGTTCCAGCCAGTCCAACCAGCATGATTCGCATCATGTGAGGGTTATCTTTCTCCAGTTTGGGCAGGTCTTGATGCCATCTCTGATGGAATGATTCCTTGGATTCCGCCTTGGAGAAATACCGCCAGGTGAAGGGAGCGGTCATCAGCGCCATTCCCACCTGAGCTTTGGAAAGCTCAAACATGGCATTGGCCGCTTCTTCGATTGACGGATAAAACACGTTGATCCATTTAATAAGGTGTGGAGGCAAATTGAACCCGGTTTCCGGTGAAACGCCGGTGCGTTCCAGTTCCTGCCCCGGGAACGGGAAGAGCTTCGTCGCCATCTTAGTGACGATTCCCAATCCACCCTGCCAGCCAAAGGTTCCTCTTAAGACACCTCTGAGATCAGGGCCAAGACCTTCACCCCAGAAGTAGTCTTCGTCATCCTGAGAGGTTGAACCCAGAGTGACAATGTCGCCATCAGGCAGAACCCACTCGACTCCCAGCATGCGTCGCTGTGCCCAGCCCATGCGGTATTCCAGCGGACCAACACCTGCATTGAGGTGATTCCCGATAACCGTAGCACCAACGCCACATCCCGGCCCTTCTGTGGCCAGACCTCTCTTGAGGCATTCGGCCTGAAGCTGCGCGTAGATGACGCCCGGACCGACGGTCGCATACATGTTCTTTTCGTCGATTTCAAGGTAGTCCATCCGCTTCAAATCGATACTGACCACATCCGGTACTTTAGGCGCCTGAGTGGTAATCCCAAAGCAGCCGATGGGGATGAAAGCTATCTTGTACTGATTACATACCTTGAGTATCTGCCGAACCTCTTCGGTACTTCCCGGCAGAATGACACAGGCAGGTTTGAGTGCCTGCCCTTCCAGCGCGGGCCGGTTCTTGCCGTAGCCGCCCTTTCGATAGCTTTCGCAAACTCCGGGATCATCTGAGATGAACTCCGGCCCGACGATCGATTCCAGTGCCTGATAGGCTTCTTTCAATATGCTCATTTTTTACTCCCAATTGCCTGAAGCATGATCTCGGCGATATCGTAAGTCTGGATTTTTTCCTTGCCTGCCTTGATGGCATCATTGAAGTTTTCTTTGCAATACGGACAGGCGGATATGATGGCCTCAGCTCCGGTTGTTTCCTTGGCTTCCTCTATCCTTTCCTGGGCAGACCACAGGGCAAGGTCATTGAAGGCATCCTTCACCCCTCCTCCGGCTCCGCAGCACCAGGCCTGATCTTTTCTCCTCTCCATCTCCTCGACTTGAAGGCCGGGAATGGCATTGAGAATATTCCGGGCCGGTTCGTAAGCACCGTTGGTTCCTTTCCGGCGCGGCTTGGGCGGATCGAAAATCCCGTATTTACCGCGTTTCCCTTCCCAGTGCGTCCACGGCTCGCTCATCCTTCCCAGACGGCACGGGTCCTGATAGGTCACCCTCATATTGACCGGCGTATTAAACTTCAGTTTTCCTGCCTGAAGCTGCTGATCCATGTATTCGGTGAAGTGCAGTACTTCAAATCCCAGATCGGCAGTGGATTTACCCATTATCTTCGGGTAGAGCACTTTCAGCGTCTGGAAGCATTCAGCGCAACTGGCAATTACCGTTTTGGCCCCGGAATCCTTGATAGCCTTCAAATTGTGTTCGGCTGCTTCTCTTGCCTGATCAACCAGCCCGGTATTATAGAGTTGATTGCCACAGCACCACTCCTGCTCACCCAGAATCATGAACTCCGTGCCGGTGGCTTTGAGCAGTTTTGCGGTAGCCTGAGCAAGCTGCTTCTGCTTGAACGAAGAATTGCAGCCGACGAAGTAGAGCACATCAGCTTTTTCAGCCGGCTTTACATCAGCCGGAAGCCATTTGGCCCTGCTGTTGTTATCTAAACCGTAACGGTTCTTATTTTTGGAAATTTTATCTGCTACAGCCTTGTGTTCCGGCATGGGACCCTGCCCATCATCAACAGCCTTTTGCCGCATCCATTCCAGCACCTGCGAGGGCTCCAGCCCAACATTGCGCAGGCATTTAACATCGCAAGCGCCGCCGAGGGTACAGGCGTATATCTCTTCGAGGAGTTTGGGTGAGTATTCAATCCGATTTTCTGCCATTGCCAAAGCTATATCGTACCTGCCGTTGGCCGCATAAGAATCGAAGAGATACTTGGCATTACTGGGGCACAATTTTGAGAACCGCAAACTTGCCATCCAGATAAAATCTACCCACTTGCAGTTAGTGCAGCGGATACAATTTTGGGCATCCCATTTATAAGTTTCAAAATCAATTAACATATCGCATAACCTCCCTTAGAAGCAGAGCCTGCCCGGATTCATAATATTGTTCGGGTCAATCACGTTCTTGGTTTTCTTCAGCATCATAGTGTAACCGGTTGCCCGGGGATAGACCAGGTCGGCCAGCATGCCATACGGTCGAGAGTAGAACGCTCCAAGGCCAAGTGCCACTCTGGCAGCTTCAGCATAAAGTGCCTTGATCTTTGCAACTTCACTATCGTTGGCAGGATCGTAGAAGAAATTAAACTCGCAGTGACAGGCCCGGCCGGACTCGATGGGCTGGATGTAGCAGCCGACATCAGCCATAGGATAATCGAATTGAGCTGCAATATTGGTAACGGCATCAACAAACATAGGAGCCTTTTCCATAGTTGTCAGGAAGAACAGGTCCTGCGATACTCCCTTATATGCCCATTTCCAGTAGGTTTTGTCTTTAGGCCAGGCACTTCGGAGGATATCCACTATCCTTCGCTCCACACCCGGAAGTCCCGCTATTGAAGTTTGAACATTGGAAAGGGACAGTTCGTTGGCTATTTCGCGAAGAGTCTCTTCTTCGTACTCAATTCGTTCTTTCGGTAGCACAGGCGCTCCCGAACAAACAAGGATCAGTGTCCATGGTGCAAGCATACCTTTGAGATCCTCGATGTCTTTTGTTGTACCATCAGACAGGAGAGCAGCAAGATCGATTCGGTTAAGCAACAGGAGCTCGTAGCCAATTACCTTTCGCCCGATTCGGTACATCAGTTCAATGGCATCACCGGCATCATCAAACGGCATGAAGAAGGCTTTGTTTACCTCGGGCAGAATCTCAATTTTGATATTCGCCCAAGTGAGTATCCCGAACGTGCCCTGAGCTCCCTGGAACATTCTCCACCAGTCGAGTCCCGGGCCATGAGGGAAAGCACCTCGAGCCACACTGCCGGTATCCTCTCCGATGCCGGCGGCAGCGGCGCCTGTGCGGAATATCTCGCCCCTGGGCCAGACAACCTCGGTAGTCAAAAGCGGTTCGTCGAACTCAAACCTTGGAATGAGAATTCGCTCCCTTTCCAGATGACTGGTAAGCACAGATTTCTGAGGATGCGCTCCGAGCGGGAACAACGGCATGTATCCCTTCTTGGCAAGAGCTGTCTGCAATTGCGACCAGGTAACTCCCGGCTGAATTCGCGCTTTCCGGTTGTGCTCGTCAATATACAGCACTTTGTTCATCTTGGAGAGGTCTACCATTATCCCGCCAAGGTTGGGGATAGCGCCTCCGGTGAGATGAACCCCAGAACTACTGGGAATAAGCGGAGTGCTCGTTTCATTGGCCAACTGAACAATCTTGAGGATTTCCTCCGCTGTCTGTGGCCGGGCCACATAGTTGGGTGTCCGGGGTGAGCAAATACTGTAATCCTTGGAGTACTTCTCCAGCTCCTTCGGATTATCCGAGACATTTTTGCTACCCACGATTTTGACCAGCTTTTCTTTAACTGCCATACATATAACCTCCAATTACTTTTTTCACTAGCTGATTTATTAATCCGGCAACCAAATACGGCATGTCATTCCGGCCTTCGAGCCGGAATCCACTTCCCTACCACCATCTGGATTCCCGCCTCCGCGGGAATGACATGAAAGGTGATTATGCTCTCTTTTAATCACCGGACTAATCCTCATTTTCCCTTATTGTTTCCAGAAGATTCTCAAGCGTAGCTGAATCCACTTTTTCACGTGAATAAACCACCATTCTGTCATCAGTAGAACTGATAAGAACGAGTTTATCCGGATATTCTTCATCGAAATGCGCACGATCCGGGTTATCGTCTATCGCGTCACGATCAACAACGACGATCCTGGGAGTCAGATCGGCCATAAGACTGGCGGCTGTAGCTTCATCCTGCGCGGTAACCACCTCTGCCGATCCGGCATTTTCGATAATCAACTTAAGGCCCTGAGATACCAGTTGTTGCTCAGATACAACCAAAACACGTGGTATAGCCATAGCGACTACCCCCCTGCCTCTAACAATATCAAGGGGCCATATAACCGGTATAGCCCCCATTGGTAGGGTTTTTCATGAGGAAGTATCAAGTCGCGGGTAGCACGCATGAACCAATACGAAGTATCAGCACACTTATGCTTGCCATAGAAGGGCCTGTAGTTGTAGAATCTATAGGCGGTGCCTGACTGTTCAGAAAGGTAATATTATGGAATCCAAAATAAAAGTGATGCTGGTTGACAGAAGGGAAATCCTCAGGGAAGGCCTTACTGTCATTTTGGAACGTGACCCTGATATTGAAGTCATCGCCAGATTCAGTTCCGGCAAAGAGGCTATGGAGCAGGTGGGCATACTTAATCCGGACATTGTGATCACCGAAGCGGATATGCCGGAAGACGTCTACCTTGAACTGACACAGCGGATCAAGGAAGTACCACCCCACACGAAGATCATGGTGCTTACCCATGCAAAGCAGGAATCTGCTCTGTTTCGCGCTCTGAAATTGGGGGCACGGGCATACTTAACGAAACACATCGGCGTGGATGACCTTATCAGCACAGTGCATCGTGTCCATGCGGGAGAGGTGATTATTTCTGCCCCGATGGCAGCCAAGATGCTTGATGAATTTGTCCTTATGGAAGAAAAGAAAGATACGGGCTCAGCGGATCAGGAGACAAATTTGAGCAAACGGGAACTGGAAGTCTTGCAACTGGTTGCTGGGGGTACTACTAATAAGGAAGTAGCGGAAGATCTCTTTATCAGCGAGAACACTGTCAAGGGGCATTTGAGCAGGATACTGGAAAAGATGAATGTCCGCAATCGTCAGCAGGCGGTGGTCATGGCAATGGAGAAAGGTATTATCAAGAAAGCAACCAACCCGGCAGAGCCAGGAAAGTAAGCAAGGTGCTCACTTTTATACCGATACCGGCCCAAACACCAGATATGCCTCCTGAGAACTATCTTCGCCCAGATGGGTAAATCTGGCTTCAAGAGACATCCCGAGTTCGATGTTTTCCGGCACATTCGCATCCACACCATCGATCAGAGCAACCACACTACCCCCTTCTTCCAGTTTAACCACACCAGCGCAATAAGGGTTCTCCGTTGAATATCCCTCCTCTGCCATGAAGGGAGGGCATACTGCTGTGCAGGTGAAAGATTCAAGTTTTCCCTTGCCTTTCAATTCTATCCATTCCATTTCACTGTCGAGGCACTCATTACATATAGGGCGAGGAGGTACGGAGATCGCACCGCACGAACAGCACTTTGAACCCATGAGCTTCCCCTGCCTGAGAAAATGAGAAGAAGCGATATTTCCCAAAGGTAGTTGTTCCATCGATTACCTCCGCTCCAGAATTGTGACCAGACAGGTACCGCCATGACCACCTACATTGTGGGCAGCACCTATGGTCAGGTTGGGATTGGGAATTTGTCTGGGCCCTGCCTGAGCCTTTAGCTGAGTCCACACTTCCAGTAGTTGAGCAGTTCCGGTGGCACCGACCGGGTGGCCTTTGCACTTCAGCCCCCCGGAAGTATTGATTGGCTTCGGGCCATCCAGTCTGGTTAAGCCGGCTTCCGCCGCTTTGTATCCTTCACCGGGAGGAAAGAATCCCATGTCTTCAGTAGCGATGACTTCGGCGATAGAAAAGCAATCATGAACCTCTGCAAACTGAACATCCTCGGGTGAAAGTCCCGATATTTCGTATGCTTCGTTAGCCGCGTACTTTACACCTTCAAGAGAGGTGAGGTCTTTGCTTGAACTCAAACCGGTGCTGCTACCCTGCCCCAGTCCGATAACATATATTGGGTCGTCAGTGTAATTGCGTGCTATTTCCTCAGCCACTAGGATAATACAACTGGCTCCGTCGCTGATGGGACAGCAATCATAAAGATGCATTGGCCATGAGATCACCGGATTAACTTTGGAATCACGGAGAAAATCCTGTTCACTGTTCCATGGTGATAGTTGTTCCCCTTTCTGTTGTGCGCGCTCAATCCGCTTATCCATTATATTTCGAATCGATAAACCAAACTGAGCTTTCGGATTCATCGAGGCATTGTGGTGGCTTTTTATGGTGACAGGCATCAACTGCTCGCGGGTGATCCCATACCTTTCAAAATAGGCCACGGCCCGTGTACCATACAGCCCCGGAAATGTGAACCCGGTTCGCGCTTCATCAGGGAACCCCCCCAGCGCCAACCCTTCCGTGGCCAGTGGCGTAGAGCATTTTGACATCTCTTCAACGCCGCCAACCATGACGATATCATAAAAACCTGAGGCAATGGCAAAAACCCCTTCCCTGAAAGCGGCGGCACTGGATGCACATGCCCCCTCTATTCTGGTGCATGGCTTGGGAGTGAGGCCGATCAGGTCAGCAATAATGGGGCCCCAATGTCCCTGATGAACAAAGAACTCACTGGCAAAATTGCCGAAATAAACTGCATCGATATCTTTTGGGTCTATTCCTTTCTCAACAGAGGATATTGTTTCCTGATAGGCTTCAGTAAACAGGTTGAGTGAATCCTTATCTTGGAACATGCCGAACTTTGACATGCCGGCGCCGACTACTGCTACCCCCCTGCCCAAACTCCTTTTCTTATGGTACATTTTATCTCCTAAGCGGATCAACTGAGGTTACCGGTCATCTGCCGGGGAAATCCGGCTTCCTCTTTTGCACAAATGCATTGACGCCTTCAGAGAAATCCTCACTAAGGTAATACTGCTGTACTGAAGCTTTCTCCAGTTGTAACCCAGTATAAAGATCAGTCTGAATTCCTTTATTAACCAGCATCTTGACGCACTTTGAAGCCATCGGACTTCTTTCGGAAAGCTTTTTGGCCATTTTCATGGTGACTTCTTCCAGTTTGTCGTCCTCGGCCACATGGCCAACGAACCCATAGGTCTGCGCTTCTTTAGCGGTCAGCCAGTCTCCGGTGATAAGCAGTTCTCGAGCTTTTCGGAAGTGCATTTGTCGAATAAGTCTCTGCGTTCCGCCGCCGCCGGCAATTAATCCATACCCGGCATGCTGATCGCCGATTCGGCAAGATTCGGCCGCGATGATGATATCGCAAACTTCAGCCAGTTCAATACCCCCCGCCAGCACCATGCCGTGCACGGAAGCAATCGTGGGGATGGGAAGAGCCTCTATGGCATCATAAGTATGATGGCAGAGTTCTACGAATCGCCTCATTCCAGGAACATCACCCAGTATCTTCTGAACTTCTTTCAGATCAGCTCCGGCACAGAATGCCCTGCCGTTACCTTTAATAACCAGCACCCGGGTTTCTCCGTCATTCGCAACATCTTCGGTCACCGCAAACAACTCATCATATACCTGAGGGCTCAACGCATTCAGATCGTCCGGTCTGTTGAGAGTTAGAGTTGCAATGCGATCTTTCTTCTCCAGAATAATAGTTTCAAATTTCATAAAATCCTCCTGTTGTCAGTTAAGTTCCATAATCATTTTAGCCACAATTCGGCCGCTCTCGGCCGCTCCGGAACCCACAATCCACCCTTCAGGCTTAACCCCATCACCTACATTATACAGATTTTTGACAGGTGTTTTCTGGTTCACATCATATCCCTGCCATGCTCGGGTGCAGGGCCATTCACCCGCGAAGTTTCTCCTAAGCAGCAACTGTCCTCCGCTTTCTTCGAAATTGGGAAAGACCTCTGTCAGGTCCTGCATAAAGATATCATGTTCTTCTTTTGGATCATAATCCAGCGTGGATTTGGGAACGGCAAAGCCATGCAGTAAATGTTTTCCAGTACTAGCATGCTCCGGCCACATAATGGTGGGGACGCTCCAGCTCACTTTCCTGCGGGTATCCGTGGTGTAAAGGGTGCCCGGGAAATCCAGCAGGGGTTTATCCGTGGTGAAAAGGTAATCCATTCCCACGCCGGGCCTGATTTTTTGAGCCACTTCTTCCAGATAGGTTTTGCTGAAATTCTCCTCTCCTGCCAGCCCGATAGTTTTCTTAGGCCCTGCATTGCTGATCACCACCGCTGCTTCCACTTCCACACGGCCATTTCGTTCGGCGATAATCCCTCGGGCCACGCCATCTTCAACTACTATCTTCTTTACTGTAGTCAAGTCCATTATCTGACCGTTGTTTTCTCTGATAGCTTTCTCAAAAGCATCGATGATATCCTTCAGTCCGTTTTTTGGGATAAGAAACTCGCTTTTCCCTTTGAATGAAAGCAAAGCGCGAATGAATTCACCCGCAGGCAATTCATGGGAATTCATGCCGCACCACGTAGCAATCTGCGCCTGAAAAATATTGTGAATGGTTTCATTTCCGGTATACTGCTCCAGCCAGTCTTTGAATGTAACAGAACCCGAAGGCAGTTCGCTCATAGCCTGAACCAAAGCAGTCATCACCCGATTCACTTCATCTTCATTATCGCTGGCCATTGAAAGCAGGTATTTCAAGGCTCCTTTTTCCGGCCAGTCATAGATCTTACCGTTGATCCGGTACCGGGCCAGGGGAGTACCGGCACCACGCATTTCAATCTCACCAGCTCCGACATCTTCGAGTGTTTTGTAGACCGGGTCATCCTTGCCGTAAAGCAACATCCAAGAAGCAGTGGGAACGGTGAAACCTTTGTATTTAACCGAGGTGTAACGCCCGCCCGCAACAGGCATCTTTTCTAGTATTACAACATTGTAACCCGCATGGGCCAACAGGGCACCGGTGCACAGGCCGCCAATGCCGGAACCGATGATTGCCACATCTGCGTTTATTTTGGACAACTATGAAGCCTCCAGTGCATCGTTGGAACAGCAGTTGAGACACATCAGACACTCAGTACAGATTTGGGAATCCAACTGAACAACAAATGAATCGGATACCTGCAGGGCTTCTTCCGGGCAAAATAGAACACATGAACCGCAACCGATGCACTTTGCCTCATTTACCGTGACGGCCATTTCTGATTACTTATCCTTTTTTTCTTGCGGGGGAGCCGGATTTGTGTAGTCAGGCAGTATTTTCTCGGGTACCAGTTTAGCAATCTCATCGAACCGCCACGGACCGTGTTCTTTGGCATCACGGCGAAACTGGGTTTCCACTTTGGGCTGGTTCCAGACCCCGATTGCCCCCGGGGTTGTCAGAAACAGCTGCCCGTTAATATCTGCGGCTTCATCGCTGGCCAGGTACACCATGAATTCAACAAAGTATTCCGGAGGCATTAAATCCTCCCTGATCTCTTCCAGCTGTTCAGGAGGCATAATTCCGGCAGCTACTCGTTTCTCAAGAGAGGTAACCACCTCACCGGCGAACATGCGTGTTGATGCTCGTGGCACAAATGCATTACAGGTAATCCCGTATTTGCCCAGTTCCTTTGCGGCTCCATAGGTAAATGTGGCGATCCCTCCCTTGGCAGAGGAATAATTCAGATGGCTTGGCCCGCCGGTGAAGGCTTCGGAGACACAATTGATTATGCGGCCAAATCGCTGCTCTTTCATAAACGGCGTGGCATGCCTGGTTAGATTAAAGGTGCCTTTAAGGTGAACCCCAACCACCTGATCCCACTCTTCTTCAGACATGTTCCAGACCATCTTTGGCTTATCGATCCCGGCGATATTGCACAGGATATCAATCCGACCAAAACTATCCACACAGGTTTTGACCATGGCTTCGGCATCAGCGAAACTGGATACATCACCGTAATTTGTTACGGCCTTTACCCCTAACGCCTGACATTCTTTGACTACCTCATCGGCCGGGGATTCGGTCTCTTTGGCGCCATTAATTGCCACCCCAAGGTCACATACCACTATATTGGCACCTTCGCGTGCCATCGCCAGTGCTATCGCCCTCCCGATCCCTCTTCCGGCACCAGTGATAACTGCATTTTTACCCTTTAATTTGTT
>CAZJQZ010000023.1:0-23818 GCA_964548045.1 uncultured Dehalococcoidia bacterium
TCATCACTCGCAGGGTATGAGATAGGAATGTATCCATCGGAGACCCAACTCTGGGGAATAGTCCCAGGGCCAATATCACCATAAACATTGACACTCTTAGCGGCGAATACTTCACGGCAATGAATTGGGTATCGAAACTGGCAAGCCGGGCAAGGTAAAACTTGAGTGTTTGGGGCTGAATGATATCACAAGGAACCTATAGAACAGAGACTCCGAATCCCCTTAGAACTTTGGTTAAAGATGTAAGCGGAAGTCCCACTACGTTGGAATAATCCCCCTCTATCCCTTTCACGATCACTGAACCCATCCCCTGAATTGCATAGGCTCCGGCTTTGCCAATTGGCTCACCCGATTTGACATAAGATTCAATTTCTTTCTCTGACAGCTTCCGAAACCAGACCTTTGTCTCAACTGCCTGTGAGCTGACTCTGTTATCAGAAGCATCGATGACGGTGAAGCCGGTAATCACAGAATGCAACTTGCCGTTTAACTCTTTGAGCATTCCCTTCGCCTCCGTATTTGTGCGAGCCTTACCCAGAAGCATATTCCCGAATACGATGAAGGTATCGGCGGCGATGATGATGGCATCGGAATGACGTCTGGCTACTTCTTCAGCTTTTTGAAGCGAAAGCGATTTGGCTAACTCGTGTGGCTCAATATCGTTGTGCATCACCTCTTCGCAATTGCTGGGATCGACCTCAAATTCCAATCCTATTTGTTGCAGCAGTTCTTTGCGCCTCAGTGATGCCGATGCCAGTATTATCTTTTTCATTAACTCAGACCATGTAAGGGTTCAAAATTTTGAACCCCTACGAATTAGGCTTACCACGTCCTGCGCACTTTCGGCTGCCGCCGAAGTTCCGCCGGAACCGAGTTCCTGTACACCATCACCAACATTGAAAAGGTTCGGTATCGGAGTAGTTCTTGGAACACGCATTCTTCCCGGTCGAGGCAATTCCTGGAAAACCACCTCGAACTTGACGATTTCGCCGGAGCTTTCAAATTCAGGAAACTGGTCCTTCAAATCGAGGATTGTCTGTTCAAGTTCTACATCCAGATCAACAGGTTCTAAGTACGATGGAGGAGAACCGACGCAGTAAAGGAGGTGTTTGCCTTTCGGGGCAAGTAGTGGTGAAAAATCCGTGAGTGAAAAAGCCGAAGTCAATCTTCGAAGTCCTACCATCAGCATTCCGCCCAGTTCGCCATCCGTTCGATAGAGAGGTTCGTCACTGGCGACATGTGCCAGGATCATTCCAACAGGATTGACCTTTTTAACAAGTCCCAGATACTCTTTATCGAAATTCTCCTCTCCCGCCAGTTTAACAGTAATACGCGGCCCGGTATTGCTGATCACTGTCCTGCAAGTTATCTCCACTTCCTCTCCATTGCGCCGGACTGAAATACCCGCGGCTTTCCCGCTTCTTATCATAATGTGTGTGGCAGTAGCATCCAGCCACACATCTCCTCCATTATTAATAACAATTGATGCCAGTGACTTCATATTCTCTTCGTTACCTTCAGGTGCTACGCCAAGACTGGGATAAGTTCCCATCTTGGCAAACAGGGCGAACATTTCGGGAGCCGTCACCTCATACGTATGATAGCTGGTCACATTGCAGGCCATGGCATCGAAGGACTTGTGAGCCAATTCGTTTTCAGTGTATTTAAGCAGCCATTCCCTGAAGGTAATATCGTCAGCTTTCTCTTTTCCACGGACACCTCGCCCGAAGAAATTCATGACTTTCTCAGTGGCTACTTCTTTAGCCATGCTACCGAGCAGTTTTGCCCGGTTTTCTTCCAGAGAGTTTGCGATGTCGAGCAGAGCTGCAACAGCCCCTCTGGCGGGCATCTGAAAGTTCTGCCCCTCCATACTTCCGATGCGGTAAAATTGATGGGGCATATCAACCAGATCAAGTCTGGCATCAACTTCTCGATAGATGTCCTCAAGTACTCCTCCACGATGAATCGCCACCGCACCAGTCGAGAGTTTATATCCATTGATGTCTTCAGTGGAACACCTGCCTCCCAGCCGGGGGGCACTTTCCACTACCAGAGTCTTGTATCCTCGATGAGACAGCAACGCCGCAGCACACAATCCTCCCACACCAGAACCGATGATCACTGCATCATATTTCATTTTGCCCCTTTTCCGCATCGTTCCAGAATGGCTGCCACGTGTTTGACAGCCAGAAAAAAATCAGCTAAACGGATGTTCTCATCAGGGGCATGGGGCCGCGAATCCGGATTCGATACCCCGGAAGAAGCCACCGGAACTCCCAGGATATCCATGAAAGGGGACATCGGGCCGCTGCCGGTCATGCTGGGTTTGAGAATCGGCTCTGAGCCATAAACCTCCCGGGCAGCATCGCATACGATTTTCACGAAATGAGAATCGAGCGGGGTGCGAGCCGGATTTTCCCCTTCGGCAGCGGACAGGATGATATCTTCAAAACCGTGTTTGTCCAGATGGGCCCGCAATTTGGAGATAATATCTCCTGGTCGCTGGTCAGGCACCAGCCGGAAATCCAGTTTGGCTTTTGCCTGGCAGGGAAGCACCGTTTTGGAACCCTCCCCCGTGTATCCGGAGATCAATCCATTTATGTTACAGGCCGGCTGCAGGATACTGTACATGTTCAGTTCCGTCCCGGTAAGTCCTTTGAGAAACCCCTTTATTCCCAGGCTTTCCCTCTGTTCCTTTTCATCCGAAGGCAACGCTTTTATGGCCTCGGTCTCCGCTTCCGTTGGAGGCCGCACATCATCATAAAAACCATCGATGAGTATGTTCTCGTCAGCATCTTTGATAGTTGCCAGAGCCCAGATTAATCTCCATGCAGCATTCGGCACAATGGTTCCAATTGAAGAATGCAGATCGCGCACCGCCTCACGTGCTTCTAGTTCCACCCCGATGATGCCTTTGAGTCCGGCAATGATCTCCGCTCGATCTTCCCAGCTTACCCTGCCACCTTCCCAGTAGCAGGCATCGGACTTGAGCAGGTTCGAGTTGCTATTGATAAAGCCTGCCAGATGCTGGCTGCCAATTTCCTCTTCCCCTTCGATCAGGAACTTGATCGATATCGGTAACCGGCCTCTGGTTTGAAGGAAAGCTTTAACAGCCAGTAATCGTGCGATGAGATCGCCTTTGTCGTCTGAAGTGCCGCGGCCCACCAGCTTGTTTTCCACGATTGTCGGTTCGAAAGGGGGAGTCGTCCACAACTCAAAAGGTTCCGGAGGCTGAACATCGTAATGATTGTAAAACAAAAGCGTGTAGGGGGAATCTCCCTCCAGTTCCCCGTACACTACCGGATAACCACCGTCCGTGGGGATGATGCGAGCATCAATCCCGCTTTCCCCGAGGAGTTCGGATACAAGAGACGCGCACCTGTCCATCCCTTCTCCCTGAGCAGCGATGCTGGGCTGCGCACAGTATCGTTTCAAGTCCTCGATAGCTTCCAGCCAGTGTTCATCGATGTAATCGTAAACCTGCCGCATCTTGAATCATAGCTCCTTCAGCACCTTCTCATATGCCTCGAACGTTCTCGAATCGAACAGGACAAACACGATCTCTTCCAAACTCGTTTCCTGTCTCAGAAAATCAGTTACTGCCCTCAACGCCACTTGGGCTGCCTTATCGACAGGATAGCCGTAAACGCCGGTACTGATCGAGGGAAACGAGACTGTTTTCAGCTCATTTTGAACTGCCAGCTTCAGGCTCTCCCGATAGGCGCTGGCCAGCGTCTCCGGCTCACCCTTTTCGCCACCGCGCCAGACTGGCCCCACAGTGTGAATCACATGCCGGGTTTTCATTTTGCCGCTGGTGGTAATCACTGCCTGCCCCGCCGGGAGTCGGCCTCTTTCAGCCACGATTCCTTTGCAATCCTCCAGAATCGCCGGGCCGCCGGCACGGTGAATGGCGCCATCCACCCCACCCCCTCCCATTAATCCTGAATTGGCCGCATTCACAATAGCATCGGTATCCTGTTTGGTGATATCACCCTGAATCAGGGAAAGCTTAGCTTTGCCAACCATTTTTTCCACCATCAGCCTCCTCGAAGAAGACTCTCTTGAATTGAATTATATCATTTACTATTTACGAATGTAACACTGTCTTGAAACCATCTCTTCTAAAATGGTACACTAAGGCGTCGGGAGCCCCCCATAGGGCTCCTGTTTGTGTGTTCATTTTAAAGATAATTCATCTAATGAGGTAGAATAATGGACTTTCGCCTGACTGAAGAACAGGAAGCGTTCCGCAATGAGGTTCGACAATTCCTTCAAGCAGAGATCCCTTCTGATTGGCACGGTGTGGCCGGACCCACCATGATCGAGATGGAACTGGACAGGGATGATGTGTGGGAGATGTACCAGAAGATGTCCAAAAAACTCGCTCAAAAAGGCTGGCTTGCCATGGCCTGGCCGCGGGAATACGGTGGGCAGGAACGCTCTCATATCGAGCAGGCCATATTTTTTGAAGAGATGGCCTATCACAGAGCGCCGGGAGTGAATGCTATCGGGGTGGTAATGGTGGCTCCGACACTCATTGTGCTCGGAACTGATGAACAGAAGAAAAAGCACCTTCCGCCAATCGCCAACGCCGAAACTTTCTGGTGCGAAGGTTTCAGCGAACCCGAGGCAGGTTCCGACCTGGCCTCCATCAAGACACGCGCTGAAGAAAAGGACGATGCTTACTATATCAACGGACAGAAGGTTTGGACCACCCTCTCCACCCGGTCCGACTGGTGTGCTGTGCTGGCACGCACCGATCCCGAACTGCCCCGGCACAAAGGCGTTAGTTTCTTCCTGGTCGATATGAAAATCCCCGGAGTTGAAGTTGTCCCTATGGAGGATGCTGCTCAGGGACATGAATTGAGCGAGGTTTTCTTCGATAATGTCAGAGTCCCCAAAGAAAACATGGTCGGGGAAAAGAACAGCGGATGGAAGGCTGCTATGACCCTGCTCAGTTTCGAGAGATCCGGCTCCGGATTCATTGGCACTGGCCGAAGGCTTCTTGATGATCTTGTCAAATATACCAGCGAGGTCATGTCAGGCAGAGAGCTTACTGTTCGCGATCATCTCATCCGGCATCGGCTGGCAAATTCAGCCACGAAAATAGAGATAGCCCGTCTTCTTTCTTACCGGGTAGCCTGGATGCAGGAGCAGGGCCTCATCCCCGAAGCTGAGGCTGGAATGTCCAAAGTATTTATCACCGAAGCCATGCAGGAACTGGCCAATATCGGATTGCAACTCGAGGGTATCTATGCTCAGATCAGGCAGGATTCCCCATGGGCGAAACTGCGAGGTTCCATCTGGCACAGCTATGTTTGCAGTATAGGAGCCAAGATTGCCGCCGGAGCCAATGAAGTCCAGCGAAATGTGATTGCGCAAAGAGGGCTGGGCATGCCCCGATGATTCCCTTCCGGTCTTATGTGTGAAGGAATGCAATATGGATTTGATGCAGGCTATAAAAGAGCGCAGAAGCGTTCGTAAGTTCAAGGCGGACCCGGTAAGCGAAGACCTCATCAACGCTGTGCTGGAAGCAGGCCGATGGGCGCCATCCTGGGCCAACACGCAGTGCTGGCGGTTCGTGGTGGTACGTGATTCCGAAATCAAGGAGAGTCTTGCCGAAACCAAGGGAAAAGGAAATCCGGCGGGCGAAGCCATTAGGAATGCCCCGGTTACTATAGTGATTTGCGGTGAATTAAATCAGTCCGGTTATTTCAAAGGCGAGGCTCCAACAGACAAAGGCGACTGGTTCATGTTCGATACCGCCCTGGCTGCCCAGAACATGATGCTGGCTGCCCACGCACTGGGATTGGGTACGGTGGCTGTGGGCCTTTTCGATGCCTCAAAGGCCGCTGAGATATTGGGAGTTCCCTCAAACATTGCGGTTGTTCTCATTCTTCCTATGGGTTATCCTGATGAACAACCGGCGGCACCCCGGCGCAAAGAATTTTCTGAAATCGTCTATCGTGACAGGTACGGGCAAAGCTAAGGAATCTTTATTTTTTGGGGGTTTTCGGCTGGTGGGTGGTAGTGTAGAATATCTGTGTGTTTTCCCCCGGCACTCTTGAAGTTCCAGTTACTCAACAATAAAGGCGGATAATTCATGAAGGTAGTATTTATTCAGGATGTTCCCAATGTAGCAGAAGTGGGTGATGTTAAAGAGGTGAAGAAGGGCCATGCCCGGAATTACCTCCTGCCCAAAGGTTTTGCTGTTCTGGCCACAGCGGAAGAACTCAGGCGGGTTGAATCGAGGAAACGGTTAGCAGTCAAGCAGCGCGAAGAACGGATGTCGGAAACGCGGGACGCAGCCGGAGGTATTGATGGAATAATCCTTACATTTGCCAAGAGAGTGACCAGCAAAGGCAATATCTACGGTTCAGTATCCAGCACAGCAATCCAGCATGAGTTGAAACAGTTGGGTCATGAGGTTGAGAAATCTATGATAAAGCTGGAAGACCCCTTGCGTCAGCTCGGCGAGCATGAAGTGGAAATCGAATTGAATAAAGATGCTATCGCCAAAATCAAGATAGTCATTGAACCGTCCGAAGGAGAAACCCCCGAAGAGGCAGCAGCCGAAGAACAGCCGGCGGAAGAGCCTGAAGCAGAGGAAGCTGTTCAGGAAGAAGAACCGGAAGCAACGATCGAAGCAGAGACCGAGGACACCACCGAAGAGGCAGCAGCCGAAGAACAGCCGGCGGAAGAGCCTGAAACAGAGGAAACTGTTCAGGAAGAAGAACCGGAAGCAACAATCGAAGCAGAGCCCGAGGATACCCCCGAAGAGGAACCAACCCAGACAACTGCCGAAGGCGAATAAGTTCATAAAGGTGTCGTTATGAACGATGACCGAATGCCGCCATACGACCTTGATGCTGAAGAGGCAGTCTTGGGCTCGCTGCTCATCGACAGTGACGCCATCCTCAAAATCATCGACCAGCTTAAACCCTCGGATTTTCACCGTGATAAGAACCAGTGGGTCTACGAGGCCAGCTACTCGCTCTATGAGCGGAACGAAGCCATCAACCAGATCACGGTCGCTCATGAGCTGGGACGAATCAACAGACTCGAATCCATTGGTGGCTCGGATTATCTGAGTAATCTGGTCCTCAATGTTCCCACATCAGTGCACGTTGAGTATTATGCCGGGATTGTGCGGCGACTCTCGATGATGCGCTACCTGATCAATGCCGCCGATAAAATAGCCGATATCGGGTACGAATCTCCCCCTGATGCCGATGAGGCCCTCGATAAGGCGGAGAGTATCTTATTTCAATTGCGAAACGATGGGAGATCAGGCGGGTTCGTACATATCCATAAAATACTCGATGACTATTTCGAAGAGACCAGCCTGGCCGAATCGCGTGAGGAGGGGGGAGAGGATCTCCCTCATATCAATACTGGATTCACCCTGCTGGATGAAAAACTGGGCGGGTTGCACCGTTCCAACCTGATAATTCTGGCTGCCAGACCAAGCATGGGTAAGACCAGCCTGGCCGTAAATATTGCCCGCAATGCTGCCATCGAATACGGGGCTAAAGTCGGCCTCTTCAGTCTGGAGATGTCCAAGCTGGAACTGGCTTATCGTCTCATCTCCGCAGAATCAGGTGTCAACAATCAGTCTCTCCGGCATGATCAACTAACCGATAACCAGCGTGATCGGGTGGTGCGATCCATGGGAACTCTTGCTGAAGCTCCCATCTACATAGACGACTCAGGCTATCTTAGAGACTCAGATATGAAAAGCAAGGCACGTCGCCTGCAAAACGAAGTCGGGCTTGATCTTATCATAATCGACTATATTCAGTTGATGCGCTCAAGCAGGCGTATCGATAATCGGGTGCAGGAAATGACCTATATTTCCCAATCGCTCAAGGAGTTAGCCCGGGATATTAACGTGCCGGTGCTGGCGCTTTCCCAGCTCAGCCGTGCCGTGGAACAACGTCCCGACCATCATCCCCTGCTTTCGGACCTTCGGGAGAGCGGTTCAATTGAGCAGGATGCGGATGTGGTGCTTTTCATTTACAGGGACGACGTTTATTTCAAGGAAGAAGACTGGGTGGGGAAAAATACGGATAAACCCTACCCCGAAGGGGAAGCCGATATTATCGTGGCCAAACACCGCAATGGGCCGATCGGGGAAATACAACTCCATTTTAACAAGAAAATAACCAAATTCGAAAATCACGGGGCTGTGGAAAAAAAACCGGAACTATTGCTATGAGTAATGCCAGAGAATTCAGGGGGTTCCCATCACGAACGAATTTCACTCCTGTTTCCAACTCGTTCTTCAGTGCGCTGCTGCCGCAAATCGACGATCTGGCCGAACTGAAAGTAACGCTTCATATTTTCTGGGCGCTCTATCGAAAAAAGGATTATCCCAAATTCATCACCTACAGTGAACTTCGCGGTGACGAGGCTTTGATGGCAGGCATTCAGAACAGCAGTACGGATGAAGAACAGTTACGGCCTGCACTGGAAAAGGCCGTAAAAAGAGGCACACTGCTTTCTTTAAAAGTTGAAAAGGACGACGAACCGGGAGAGCTTTATTTCCTGAATAGCGAAAAGGATCAGCGGGCAATAATTCAAATAGAAAACGGTGAAATTGTGCTGGATGGCATCATCAGGATAGAGCCGGCTTCTACCGAAGAAAAACCGAATATTTTCACACTGTACGAACAGCACATCGGGTTGCTGACCCCGATGATTGCTGAAGATCTGAGGGAAGCAGAAAACATATACCCTGCTTCATGGATCGAGGATGCATTCAGGGAGGCTGTCAGCCTCAATAAACGAAGCTGGCGCTATATCAGCAGGATACTGGAACGATGGGCTTCAGAGGGAAAAAACGATGGAAGAACTGGGGAGAATTCTAAAGAGGACATCAGTCCAACAGAGTATATCCGAAAGTATGGTCATCTCACCAGAAGATGATCAGCCGGATATCGGGCAGTGCCCCATTTGCAAGGGCCACGGGTGGGTGGTGCTTGATGTTGGGGTAGATCATCCCGACTTCGGGAAATCGTTCCCGTGCGAGTGCACGCTCAAAGAACTGGCCAACGGGCGCACAGATCGACTTGAGCGCTACAGCAATCTGGGCCCGCTGGTCCGGCTTACCTTTGATAACCTGCAACCTGAGGGACTCGATATCGACCCGGCCAGACAGCCCCAGTACAAATCCTGTTATGATGAAGCCAGAGCCTTTGCGGATAGTCCTCAAAGGTGGCTGGTGCTCACCGGTTCCAGCGGCTGCGGCAAAACACACATGGCTGCTGCTATTGCCAACCACTGCATCAGGCAGGGAATGCCGACTTTCTGGACCATTGTTCCCGATTTGCTGGATCACCTGCGTGCCACTTTTGGACCCAGCAGCGATGTGTCCTATGATGATCTTTTTGAACGGGTTAAAAATGTTCCTCTTCTTATCCTCGATGATTTGGGAACTCACAGTGCTACTCCTTGGGCGGAAGAGAAACTTTTCCAGATACTGAATCACCGGTTCAACGCACAGCTTCCCACAATAATCACCACGATGAATATCGATGATCTGGATGAACGTTTGCAGACCCGCCTGCGGAGTCCGGGACTATCCGAGGAATTGAAATTGAAGACCGATGGCCCCCCGCTGTTTAATCAGATTGGAGGCATAAATCAGGAGATCATGTCATCCATGAGCTTCAGGAATTTCGATATTCAGGGAATGAATGCTGATAGGGAACAAAGGGAAAGTCTCAAAGTAGCCTTGCAAGCTGCTCAATCATTCGCGGAGTCACCAGTAGACTGGCTGGTGCTGGTGGGCCCGGCAGGTTCGGGGAAGACCCATCTGGCGGCAGCTATCGCCAATCGCCAGATCATTTCCAATCGTCCGGTTTTGTTTGCCAATGTGCCCGAATTGCTCGAGCGTCTCCGCACCAATTCTAAAGGGGATGGCAAAAAGAAGGGAGAAATAAGCCTGGCAGAAATCAAGAGCAGTCTTTTCCTGATCCTCGATGATCTTGGTATGGAAAATGCAACTGCCTGGGCGCGTGAAAAACTGCAACAAATTCTCAATTATCGATACAGTGCCAGACTTGCCACGGTGGTTACTGCCACTAATCCTGATATGGAAAGCCTGGATACCCGCCTGCGATCACGTTTGGAAGATCCGACAATGAGTAATGTTGTTCCGATAGGTGCCCCGGACTACCGTGGCGGATCAAACAAGTCAAAATCAGCCCCCAGAAGAAAACGGAAATAGACCACCGTATTTGTCAGAGAACTTGTACCAGTATGGGAAAGGGGTTTTCACCGGCTATCCCTTCAACGGGCGCTGCTTCAGAATAAACAACATTGCTTTGGATGGGTTCTCATCTTCTTTTTCATCCTCAATGAGTTCATCCAATCCTTCCAGAATCTCATGTTCCCGCGCTTTTCGGAACGCTACGGCAGCTTCAAATGCGGCCTCTCGTGAACCATATGTGTTGAAAAAGAAGCTCTTGGATTTACTCTGGTTGGGGCGTGGCCTCCAGGAGACGCTGAAGCAGGGCAGCTTTTTCCCGTTCTTGCTCCTGCCGAATGTTTCGGAAATTCCTACAACACCAGAAGTGTTGCTCTTCGTCGGGCGAAGGCGCAGCCGGGTAGTTGCGTGTGACGGAGGGTGTTTGCGCTCATATTCATCTTTATAGTTCTGCGCAGCTTCTAGAGCCTTTTCGCGACCTTCATGGACTCCATCACTGAACATTTTGGAATGAATTTTTCCATCACGATACACCCGCACAAACCAGCCATGAGTATTCCTTGAATCTATTCTTGAGATACCTTTCATTTGTAATCACTCGCCTGTTATGATGAATTGTTGCCGTCTATGAATTAGTGTACCACGGTTTCAAAGAGTTTGCTCTCCAGCAGTTACTCAGCCACGTTGTCGGAGTCCCCGGTAGAAAGCGACTCCGGCCCGGATGGCTGTTTTCGGTAAAGATAAACAAGCCATCCAACTGCTATCACCAGCACGACAATTGATACTACTTGTGCCTGATTAAGCCCAAGAAAAGCTTCATCATTCACCCGCAGGAAGCTGATGAAAAATCGCCCCAATGAGTAAATCGAAATGTAGATAAGATAAAGCGCTCCCGGTGGCCCGATCTTCTTTCTAATGAACCACAGAAAGGCAAATACACACAGGTCAAAAATCAATTCATAGAGTTGGGTCGGATGCACTGAAATCCCGCTTGCAGCCGTATCATTAAAGCCATCGGAATGGCGATTGGTCCACATCGTACCCCAGGGCAGATCTGTAGCGGTGCCGTAACAACAGCCATTCAACGTGCAACCTATCCGACCCACGGCTTGGGCCAGCAGCAGTCCAAAAGCACAAACATCGCATAATCGTCCAACCGGGATTCCCTTTACCCTGGCGTACAGCACTCCCACCAGCGTTCCTCCGAGGATTGCCCCGAAGATGCCCATTCCTGCACCCCCAAAGATCTCCAGAGGGTGATCTGCAAAGTAGCTCCATCTATCAAAAACGTGGATAAGCCTGGCCCCGATGATTCCGCCGGGGACCGCCCATATCGCCATGGAAACTATTTGATTCTGGGTGATGCCACCAAGCCCCTCTTTCCGCGCCAGCAGCGCAGGCACAGTCACTCCAACGAGGACCGCCAGAGCAACCATGACGCCATACCAGCGCACCTCAAGTGAGCCGATCTCAAATAGTACAGGGTCGATTCCTATTTCCATTTTGGTTCTGCCAAATCCAAAAAGCCCCTTGAAGCCAAGGGGCTCGATAATTTCCATCTGGCGGAGGGTGTGGGATTCGAACCCACGACCAGGTTTAACCCCGGTAAGCGCTTAGCAGGCGCCCGCACTCGGCCACTATGCGAACCCTCCGAACAGCACCCACTATTATAACATGTATAACCGATTTTCAAAGGGTCTGGCTAGATTGCTTATCCTTGACAAACCAGTCCCCCACAGCATATTCTATCCAAGTGGTTACGCCTGTTAATCCACTAGTTTTCGGATCAGTCATTAAATGGTAATCAACGCAATGCAAGCAAAAACAAGCCTCTTCGTTGGGGCAGGGGGCACAGCTATTCTAGCGCGCTTGCAAATGTTTCTCGCAGCTCAGAATATCAATGCTTTTCTCGTTGGCGGGTATGTGAGGGATGGCCTCCTCGGAAAGACGAACCATGATATCGATCTCACAGTTGCCGGTGAAGCTGTCCAGATTGCCAGACAGGCCGCCGATTTTCTCGGAGGTAAGTTCGTGCTGCTTGATGAACTCCATCAGGTTGCCAGAGTAGTTCTGATGCAAAATGAAAAACGATGGCACCTGGATTTCGCCGCCATGAGAGGATCGATCGAGGAAGATTTGTCCAAGCGCGACTTTACCATCGATGCCATTGCTGCAAAACCGGAACAGCTTGAAGAGGGATGGAATCAGGTGGAATGCATCGATCCGCTGGACGGTACAGGTGATCTCGAAAGGAAACTGATCCGGGCAACAAACAACACTGTTTTCCCGGATGATCCGGCCCGTTTGCTGAGGGCGTTTCGGCTGGCAGCCGAATTCGGATTCGCTATCGAAACCCGGACCGAAACCCTGATCGAACGTGATAGCAACCTCATTGCCAGCGTCAGTGGCGAGCGAATCCGAGAGGAACTCGGGCGAATATTCGAGGCGGATCAGACCACCGAATCGCTGCGGCAGATGGATCGGCTCGGGTTTCTCGATCATCTCCTCCCGGAACTTTCCGGGTGCAAAGGGGTTGAGCAACCGAAAGAACATTTCTGGAATGTGTTCGATCACTCTATGGAAACGGTGGCAGCCACGGAGAGGCTCCTGACAGCTTTGCGCTCGAACGACGAACTTCTAGCCTCATTCGCTTTTTCCGCTGAACTGACAGACCATTTCGAAGAAAGAGTGGGCAACGGGCTTAGCCGGAAAGCGCTACTCAAACTGGCTGCTCTGCTGCATGATGTGGCCAAACCGCAAACCAAGAGTTATGATGAAGAAAAGGGCAAGATACGGTTTTTGGGGCATGCTCAACAGGGTGCCGGCATCGCTGGAGACATACTGGAGCGGTTCCGGTTCAGTTCAAAGGAGAGGGAGATAGTAACTAGAGTAATAGATCAACACCTGCGTCCGGGGCATCTCAGTAATGCCCCGGAGCCGCCAACCAGACGTGCCATCTATCGCTATTTTCGCGATAACGCGGATGTGGGAGTCGACACCCTGTTTTTCAGTCTCGCCGATCATCTGGCTACCAGGGGACCTGAACTTGAGAAGGAAGGCTGGCAGGACCACGTGGTGGTAACTGAGCAAATGCTCTCCAGTTGGTTCAATGAAGAGACAGTAATTTCGCCTCCGAAACTGATCGATGGCAACACCCTGATCGAAAAACTGGGATTGCCCCCGGGACCCGAAATAGGCAAGCTGCTGGAAGCGGTGAGGGAAGCCCAGGCTTCCGGTGAAATAGAAACTGAAGATAATGCCCTGGATTTTGCAAGAAAGGAGCTGGACGAGAAACATGCGAACCAGAGATAAAGTGCTGCTTTTGTTAATAGTGATCCTGATGGCCCTGGCGCTGATGACCCTGTTCTGGTCATCTTTTGGGGAATCGATTGAACGGGAAGAATTGAAACTGGGGCTTGATCTTGAAGGTGGGGCCCATCTCGTTTACGAAGCGGATTTCAGCGAGCTTCCCGAAGATACCGAGCCAGATGATGCCATGTCGGGCGTTATGGCAGTTATTGAAAAGCGCATCAATGCCTACGGGGTCAGCGAGCCGGTAATCCAGAAGATAGGGGATGATCGCCTGCTGATTCAAATCCCTGGAATCGATGATCTTGAAGAGGCGAAATCACGCATCGGTGAAACAGCCCTTATCAAATTCAGGGAATTTGTGCCGATTGAGCCGGATAGCAGTGGAACACCGGTTCAATCAATTGCCCCCGGTACGCTGACTGAAATCATTGCGAGCGGCACTCCTGTTGAACCCGTTGCTACGGGCACCCCGGTAGAACCAAGCGTGAGCGGCACCCCGGCTCAGTCATCCGGCAGCGGGAGCCCCAGTTACTTTGCCCTTCGTCCTGATGAAGAGGGCAAACCGGTGCTGACGGAGGTTCCGAAGGCAGAAGCAGAATACAAAGCTATCCCGGCTATGGGGACGATAGATGGTAAAAAAATTGAACTGACCAGCCAGTATTTCTCTGGCAAAGTTGAGGTCAGAATGCCCCAGAGTTCCAATCAGCCTGAAATTTTCTTCAAATGGAATGATATCGGCAGCGATCTTTTCTACGAGATTACATCGCGGCTGGCGGCAAAACCGGAGGACTCAGTGGAAAGAAGGCTCGGGATATTTGTAGGGGATGCTTATGAGTCCTCCCCTCACGTAAACGGGCCGATTCGCGATGACGGGGTTATCACCGGCATGACCCTCGATGAATGCCGTCACCTGACCAGTTTCCTGAACGCCGGGCGCATTACTGTTCCCCTGCACACGCTGGAACAACACAGCGTCGACCCCACGCTGGGAGAGAACTTCGTTGACTGGAGCGTACAGGCCGGGGTGATCGGGCTGCTGCTGGTTATTCTTTTCCTGATTCTGTACTATCGGATGCCGGGACTCATAGCGAGCATCGCTCTTCTAATTTATGTTGCGCTGGTGTTGTCAGTCTACCAGATATGGCCCATCACGCTAACGCTCGCCGGAATCGCCGGTTTCATCCTTTCGATAGGAATGGCGGTTGATGCCAACGTGCTCATCTTTGAACGAATGAAGGAGGAGCTAAGGTCAGGCCGCACCCTTCGGGCAGCGATAGAACTGGGCTTTAACCGGGCGTGGTCTGCCATCCGCGATGGTAACGTTTCCACGCTTATTACTTGCTTTATCCTTGGTTTCATGGGGCACAAGCTGGGAGCGCCATCCGTGGAAGGGTTCGCCTGGACGCTGGGAATCGGCGTGCTCATCAGCCTGTTTTCAGCTGTGGTGGTCACCAAAACTTTCCTGCGTGCTCTTAGTTATACAGGAGTAGTTAACCAGCGCGCTCTTTACATTTCAGCTATGAAAGAAAAGATGCTCTCCGGGGAGGGTCGGTAAGATGTTTGATTTTATAGGCAAGAAACGATATTTCTTTTCGCTTTCAACATTGATAATCGTTTGCGGGATCGTGTTTGCTATTGTGCAGGGGGTTCCGTGGGGAATTGATTTCACCGGCGGCACGATAATGACGGTGGGGTTCGATCAGACTGTGGAAAAAGATGCGGTGGAAAATATACTTGCTGAGATCGGCCACCCGGAGGCTCAAATTCAGGGAGCGGAAACAGATGAAAACCCGAATGCTTTCATTATACGCTCCAAGGAACTGGGAAGGGCGGAAGAGGAAGCTCTGGATGAAGCTCTTAAAGAAATTGGCATGACAGGGGACTTGGAATTCGACTCGGTCTCAGATCCCATAGCGAAGGAAAAAGCGCGGGGAGCTGCCATTGCCGTGGTGGTCGCAACTATCGGTATCCTGCTCTATATTTCATGGGCTTTCCGCAAACTCCCAAAACCCTTCCGATACGGAACATGCGCTGTCATCGCTCTGGCGCATGATGTCCTGATAGCGCTGGCAGTTTTCTCTATCCTGGGCAACGCGTTGGATCTGGAAATCAACCTGATGTTTATTACTGGACTTCTGACAGTGATCGGTTACAGCGTGAACGATACCATCGTGGTATTTGACCGCATTCGGGAAAATCTGGGGAAAGCGGGCCGACAGGGTTTTGAGACTGTGGTCAACAACAGCCTGATAGAAACGCTAAGTCGCTCTTTGAATACCAGCCTGACCACGTTGCTGGTGCTGGTTGCTGTTTATCTCTTTGTGGGAGAAGCCATCGAAAGCTTCATGCTCGTGTTGATCGTTGGTGTCATCTCAGGAACTTACAGTTCAATTTTTATTGCCAGCCAGGCGCTGGTGGTTTGGGAAACAGGTTCAGTGAGAAGATTCTTCAAAAGAACAGCTTGATCTCAGCCATTGGTACTTCGTCTGCTAACCGAAAGGGGCGCAAAGTTTTGCGCCCCTTTTTTGTGTTTAAAGTTAGGGCACCCTGTAGGGGTTCAAAATTTTGAATCCCTACTTCTTGCCTGCCCTGAAGTAAAGGACACCACCATTTGTTTCGATACGGTTGTAGCTCAGTCCGCTGGCGGAACAGACAGCCTCCAAATCCGATTCCTTTAGTGAATGAAGGTGCCGTTTGGTGGCTATTTTCGCCCAATTAGTATCAAATTCCTCGCTGATTCCGATAGTCGGGCAACTACAGATAAGTTCTCCCTCTTTCTTCAGTACCCTTGCGGCCTCGCCAATAGCCATTTGATATCTCGGTATCATGTGGAGAGAAGTATCTATCAAAACGAAATCGAAGCATTCGGCTGGAAAAAGGAGTTCCTCAGCGTTCCCCTCAATAAGTTGGTATTTCCGAAAGCCTTTGTTCCTGGCTTTTTTCACCGCCTGTCTGAGCATTGAGTAAGATAAATCGAGTCCGGTATATTCATTGCTTTTATCGAAGTGAGGGATGGCTGCCCCGGTTCCGCAGGCAATATCAAAAACGCGCGCCTCGCTCACCGGCGCGATCGCTTCATGCATTATCTGATGGTGTCGTTTCGAATTTGCCTTATGAATACGTGGTCGCACCCAGTGATCCTGTATGAAGTCATAAACAACCATGAAGGAGCCAAACTTGCTCAGCCTCTTCATGTTTTCTTCTGAAATCTCTGGAGGCAATGCCCGTACAATGCCGTTTTTATCCGCTGGGGGGAGATTTCCCTGCTCCATTCCTGGCCTCCACAAACTTTGAATTGGCTATCTTCTAAAATGTTAGTTTGTGTACGCCCGAAAAACAAGGGGGGTGGGAAATTATCTTTTTTCTGTGGCCAACTCAACTATGATCGCTTTCTGGGCATGGAGTCGATTCTCTGCCTGATCGATGAGGACGGATTGCGGGCAATTGATAAGCCCTTCGGCGAACTCCTCGCCGTGATGCACTGGCATGGGATGCATTAGGATAGCATCGGGCCTGGCTTTGGCGAGAAGCTCCGGTGTTATCTGAAAGTGAGCGAAATCCTTGCGACGTTGCTCGCCTTCGGCTTCCTGGCCCATGCTGACCCAAACGTCAGAGTAGACCACGTCAGCCCCGTCAACGGCTTCCTCAGGGCTTTCAGTGGCTATAATTTCATGTGCGCTGATCTTATTGCCGATTTTCAGGATGCTTTCGGTGATTTCATATCCTTTGGGAGAAGCGATTCTGAATTCGATTCCAGTCAGGGCGCAGGCCAGAAACAGGCTGGCCGCTACGTTGTTCCCGTCGCCTATATAGGCTATCGTCAAATCTTCCAGCTTTCCTTTCTTTTCGTAAACGGTCAAAATATCGGCGGTGGCCTGGCAGGGGTGTTCCAGATCGGAAAGTCCGTTGATCACCGGTACGGTAGCATGCCGGGCCAGGGCTTCCACAGTGCTGTGAGCAAACGTGCGGGCCATGATCAGATCAACATATCGGCTCAATACCTGGGCTACATCAGAAATGGGCTCTCTCTTGCCCAGACCAATTTCATCTTTGGAGATGTAAATAGCATGGCCGCCAAGCTGGTACATGCCCACTTCAAAACTGACCCGGGTGCGCAATGAAGGCTTCTCGAATATCATGCCCATCGTTTGCCCGGCAAGCATTTGCCCGGAACCGTTTTTCTTCATCTCGAGCGCGCTATCCAGAATGCGCCGAAAATCCTCGGGGCCAAGATTGGCAATCGAAATAAAATCTCTGCTTTTCATTTTGCATCTAGTATAAGCTACTTCAGTGCTGTGCCGCAAGTAGCATTTATGTGTATCCTGCAAGCGTTATGCTATAATAACTCCAGCTTGCCAAATGGACTATCGAAAGGCCCTTGATTACATTTTAAGCTTTGCTGATTTCGAGCGCTGGCCCGGCGCGGGATACGCCGAACGCTGGGATTTGCGCCGGATGGAAGAACTGCTTGTGCGGCTGGGTTCACCCCACTTGAGCCGCAGGACGATCCATATTGCCGGGTCGAAAGGCAAGGGCAGCACCGCGGCGATGATTGCCTCAGCTCTCAGCGCCGCCGGTTTCCAAACCGGGCTTTACACTTCTCCTCATCTGCACACTATTCGGGAGCGAATAAGAGTAGATGACCGGATCATCACCGAGGAGGAATTTGCCGGTATCGTTGCGGAAATCAAGCCTCATGTTGAAGCAACGAATCAGGGTAAATACGGGGAACTCAGTACGTTTGAAATTCTGACTGCACTGGCTTTTTGCTATTTTGAGAAATCCGGGGCGAATTTTCAGGTGCTGGAAACGGGATTGGGTGGACGCCTCGATGCTACCAATGTAACTCTTCCCGAAGTCTGCGTGCTTACCTCGATAAGTCTGGACCACACCGCCGTTCTCGGCGGCACCATCTCCGAGATAGCGGGCGAAAAGGCGGGGATTATCAAATCAGGAGTTACGGTAATTAGCTCGCCTCAGGTGCCGGAAGCAGAGGAAGTGATCAGGGGAGTTTGTGTGAAGGAAGATGCCAGACTTGTCTTGGTTGGGAAGGATGTTACTTGGAAAGGCAGGGGATCAAGTCTGGGTGAGCAATCAGTCAAAGCGAACGGACTGAAAGGGGAATATGAATTGACCATTCCGTTGCTCGGTGAACATCAGCTTGAGAATGCTGCAACGGCAGTTGCCGCACTGGAGGCTGCCGGCATAGATGAAATACATATCATTTCCGGTCTGGCCAACACCAGTTGGGGAGGCAGGCTGGAGATTTTACAAGTGGAACCTTTGCTGATTGCCGATGGCGCTCACAATGGCGATTCGGCTCAGAGGCTGGTTGACTCACTCAAGCGATATTTCCATTTCGAGCGGGCCATTCTCATTATCGGGACCTCCGCGGACAAGAACTCCGGGGCAATGATTTCGGAGTTTGCGCCATTCTTTGACCGAGTGATTACCACCACTTCTGAGCATCCCCGTGCCACCGATTCCGGGAAGCTGGCAGCGGAATTTGCCCGGCATGGGGTAGAAGCCCAGGCAGTTCAAAACGTCAAACAGGCAATTTTGGAAGCGCTGGCTCAGGCAGGGAAGAGCGACCTTATTTGCGCTACCGGGTCTCTTTTCCTCGTCGCCGAGGTGATCGAGCATGTCAAGGGGATAGATGGGGAGCGGTATCCAAATATGGAGCCAGGAAAAGTATAATAATCAAGGGGACTCAAATGAAAGATGCAAAAGGCAGAAATCGCGTAGTCGTTACCGGTTTAGGAACCCTAAATGCGGTGGGGAACACCGTTGATGAATTCTGGCAGGGATTGATTGAGGGGAAATCGGGCATTGGGCTGACAACTCGATGTGATGCTTCCGATCTCTCATGTAAGGTTTCTGGTGAAGTGAAGGGTTTTGACCCGTTGGATTGGCTGGACCGCAAAGAAGCCCGGCATATGGCCCGTTTCTCCCAGCTTGCTGTGGCTGCTTCTAAAATGGCTATTCAAGACGCTGATCTAGATACCTCCAGAGAAAATCAGGAACGCCTTGGCGTTTACATGGGGAATGGCATCGGGAGCTTGCCTGATGTGGAGGCTGGATGTGAAGTGGTGACCACCAAAGGAGGAATGAGGCTCAATGCGTTCTTCATGCCCATTATCCTTACCAATCTGGCTGCCGGGCAGGTCAGCATTGCATTGAGGCTCAAAGGATACACTTCCACAGTCTCAACAGCATGTGCTGCCAGTACACAGGCCATCGGCGAGGCTTCAGAGGTAATTCGCCGCGGCAGTGCTGATGTGATGATAGCTGGTGGCACCGAAGCTGCAATCACACCCATCGGTATCGCCGGTTTTGCCGTGATGAAAGCGTTAACCAGTTATTATGAAGAACCCACCAAAGCCAGCCGCCCGTTCGACGCCAACCGCGATGGATTTGTTCCATCAGAAGGATCAGGTGTCATTGTTCTGGAGAGCATGGAACATGCCATTGGGCGTGGTGCCAGAATTCTGGCAGAGGTCACGGGATTTGGGGTTTCCTCCGATGCGCATCACCCCGTAGCTGTTGACGTTGAAGGCGCTACCCGCGCCATGCGCTGGGCTATTGAAGATGCGGGAATAGCTCCTGATAATGTCGATTACATCAACGCTCACGGAACTTCTACGCCGCTGAATGACAGGTCAGAGACTGCGGCTATAAAGAGTCTTTTTGGGGATTATGCTTACAAGGTGCCGATCAGTTCTACCAAGTCGATGACCGGGCATTTGCTGGGTGGTACCGGCGGAGTTGAGGCCATTGCCTGCGTGAAGACGATCAATGAGGGGATCATACATCCTACTATCAACCTCGAAACCCCCGATCCGGAATGCGATCTGGATTACGTGCCCAATGAAGCTCGCAGGAAAGACGTCAGGACAATTTTATCCAATGGATTTGGATTTGGGGGTCAGAACGCCTGCCTGGTGTTCAAGCGATTCGAGGAGTAAGGGTAAGCATTAATCGAAAGCAGTGCGGGCTTCTTCGGGAAGCATCTCTCCGAGGATTTTCTGCATTGCCATTGTGTGAGAGCATGTTCCCCATTTGGCAAAAAACTGGCAGGTGCAGGTCCATTCTCCATCGATAAGGCTGGTGAGGTGGGTTTTATGGGTTCCCTCAAAATCCACGGTCAGACTTCGGAAGTTGATCCTGTTTTTCTCGCCGGCATAACGATTGGCCTTTTCGATCCTGTTGATCAGATCAGAACGCATTTTGATTCCCTGAAAACTCTAACCCTTATTTTACCACAATATTGACCAGTTTGCCTGGTACATACACGATTTTTATAATTTCGCGATTGTCCAAGTGAGACTTGATCTTTTCCTGGCTCAGTGCCAGCTCCTTAGCTTCATCTTCCGGGATGGAAGCGGGCGCAGTCAGTTTATCTCGAACTTTCCCGTTCACCTGTACCACCAGGGTGATCTCATCTGCTGCAGCAAGTTCCTCCTGCCATGTTGGGAACGATTGATTGTGGATGCTGTAGGTTCGGCCAGTCCTTTCCCATAATTCTTCAGTCAGGTGGGGCGCTGTCGGAGCCAGCATCAAAAGCAAATCTTCAATGGCTTCTTGCCAGGTAGTGTTGTTTTCTACTGCACTTGACTCTTTGACTTTGCTTAAGTAATTGGTAAATTCCATCAACGCGGCCAGCATGGTATTGAACTGCAGTGCATCCAGGTCGTTGTGTACTTTCTTAATGGTCTTGTGCGTTTGATGGGCCAGTTCTTTCTCCGTTTCTAGGGTCATGGGATCGGTGCCGGTCTTTTCTTCCAGTACCAGATTCCAAATACGGTTCATCCAGCGTGAAAGCCCCACCAGCCCGTTGTCGTTCCATTCGCCGCCCTGCTCCCACGGCCCGATGAACATTAAATAGGCACGCACTGCATCGGCGCCGTATTCGGCCACCAGATCATCCGGGTTGACCACATTTCCTCTTGATTTGCTCATCTTTTGCTGATTCAGGATGATGGTTCCCTGGTTGAACAGCTTGAGAAAAGGCTCCCCGAAATCGATCAATCCCATATCCCGCAATGCCTTGATGAAAAACCGGGCGTAGAACAGATGCATGACGGCATGCTCCACGCCTCCGGTGTAAAGATCAACAGGCATCCAGTATTTGATCTTTTCCGGGTCGAAAGCGCCATCGGTATATTCAGGGCTGGTGTAGCGCAGGAAGTACCAGTTGGAGCACATGAACGTGTCCAAAGTATCGGTTTCCCGTTTGGCCGGTTCGCCGCATTGCGGGCAGGTAGTGTTCACGAATGGCTCATGATATTTAAGGGGTGATTCACCGGTAGGCTTGAATTCGGCATCTTCAGGGAGAATCACAGGCAGATCCTTTTCGTCTATCGGCACGATGCCGCATTTGTTGCAATAAACTATGGGAATGGGTACGCCCCAGTACCTCTGGCGGGAAATGAGCCAGTCGCGCAATCGATAGTTGATGGATCCCTTGCCAAAGCCTTCTTTCTCCATCCACTCGGTGATGGCCTTTTTCCCCTTTTCGCTGTGCATGCCGTCAAACTGAGACGAATTTATCATTGTGCCGTGTTCTTCGTAGGCTTGAGTGAATTTCTCCCCATTGTATCCATCGGGCGAAATGACAACCCGGATATCCATTCCGAACTTGGTGGCCATCTCGAAATCGCGCTGATCATGAGCTGGCACAGCCATTACCGCTCCGGTTCCGTAGCTGAACAGCACATAGTCGGTGATCCAGATGGGAACCTTTTCGCCGTTCAGTTTGTTGGTAGCATAGGCCCCGATAAAAACGCCGGTTTTCTCGCGTTCGGTGGAGAGCCTGTCGATCTCTGATTGCTTTTGGCACCAGTTGACATATCCTTCAACTTGCTCCTTGAATTCAGGAGTAGTTAACTTTTGTACCAGCGGATGTTCGGGAGCCAGTACCATAAAAGTGACTCCGAAAGTGGTATCAGGGCGAGTGGTGAATACCCGAATCTCTTTTTCATCGAGTCCGTATTCTGAAATGTCAAAGGATATTTCAGCGCCTTCGCTTCGGCCGACCCAGTTACGCTGCATGATCTTGACCCGTTCCGGCCAGTCGAGTCCTTCATGTTGCATCAGCTCATCGGCATACCTGGTGATACGGAAGAACCACTGTTCCATATCCTTGCGGATAACGGCTGTATCACAGCGCTCACACAGGCCCTCATGTACCTGCTCATTGGCCAGCACCGTTTGACAATTAGGGCACCAGTTGGCCGGGGCGTTTGCCCGGTAGGCCAAGTTGGATTGGTAGAATTTCAGGAACAGCCATTGAGTCCAGCGGTAATAGTCCGGAAGACAGGTGATCACTTCTCGATCCCAATCGTAAATAGCGCCGATAGTGCGAAGCTGACGACGCATGTTTTGAACATTGTCCATCGTCCATTTGTAAGGATGAATATTCTGCTTGATGGCAGCGTTCTCAGCCGGAAGTCCGAAGGCGTCGAAGCCTATCGGGTGGAGCACGTTGTAGCCCTTCATTCGTGTGAACCGGGCGTGCACATCGGCGGGAGACATGGCGAACCAGTGCCCGACATGAAGGTTTCCAGAAGTGTAGGGGAACATTGTCAGTTCGTAACGCTTGGGGCGGTCGCTATTCTCGCTGACCGCATAAAGACGGTCATTTTCCCATTTCTGCTGCCATTTTTTCTCAATTTCAGCAGGATTGAATTTTTCGCTCATTGCTCTTTCATTATAGCGTAGGAAGGGGGGATTTAGGAAGTCCTGAATGGGGCAGAGTGCAATCAGGTTCGCATAAAACAGGGCACAGCATTTGCCGTGCCCTGTTTTATGCTTCAGTTTTGATTTCTGTTAAGCTTATTCTACGGTATTCTCTATTTCGTCAATTAACGTTTCCCGGCTTTTTTGCGTTTTTTCTTGCCTTTCTCTTCTTTCTGGTCGTCAGCCCCGCTACGGAGGTTTGCCTTAGCTTTATTGGCTTTATCTCTGAGTGCCTGAAGTCGTAGTTGTAAATCACTGCTGGCTCGCTGTTCTTCCACTTGTTCGTTGGGGGCATGTTCAGTATCTTCAATCTCTACCTTTTCTTCTTGCGGTTCGGTGTCGGCCGCTGAGTCTTCGGCCTGCTCTATGGTTTCCTGCTCCGGGTTCTCGATTACTGCCTCGATCTCATCTTCAATCTCTACTGTTTCTTCTTGCGGTTCGGTATTGGCCGCTGAGTCTTCGGCCTGCTCTATGGTTTCCTGCTCCGGGTTCTCGATTACTGCCTCGATCTCATCTTCAATCTCTACTGTTTCTTCTTGCGGTTCGGTATTGGCCGCT
>CAZJQZ010000024.1:0-23465 GCA_964548045.1 uncultured Dehalococcoidia bacterium
CAATGCTAGAAATGTCAAACTTTCCTATTCAAATGATGTTATGTCAGATGGAGCATGGAAAGATCAGAGATGTTTCATTCGCTATTGCTTTAGCAGTAGCGGAGGTCGCCTATAATCGAGGTTTGGCAGGAAAGCCAAAACCCGATGACCTGGAGATGGACATAAGATCCCAGATATATGAACCGAACTATCTCAGCTACATCTAGCCAAAGACTATATGTGTGCAGTTTCACGATTTCCCGAAAATCATCCAATTGATCAACTCCCACTTTGATTTTGATACAATAAAGAAAGCTTGAAGCAGGAGGGCTGGAAGAATGAAAACCAACAATAAATGGGTATACCCCTTCCCTGAAGGTGACGCCGGAATGGTCAATCTGCTGGGTGGCAAAGGGGCCAACCTGGCAGAGATGGCTACTCTGGGCATACCTGTACCTCCGGGATTTGTCATCACTACCGAAACCTGCACAGCCTATTTCGAATCCGGCGGCAAACTTCCCGATGAAACAGTAGAGCAAATCCAAACTGCTATGCAGAATGTGGGGAAATCGATCGGGCGCAATTTTGGCGATCCTGACAATCCTCTGCTTGTATCGGTGCGCAGTGGAGCTCGCAAATCAATGCCAGGCATGATGGAAACGGTGTTGAATGTGGGACTCTGCACCACCACAATCCCCGGCATGATCGCTCAATCCGGCGACGAGCGTTTTGTGTATGATGCCTACCGCCGACTGATCACCATGTATTCCGACGTGGTAATGGAAAAAGCTGCCGGAATTGAACCGGAAGATGAAAGAATGGCCATCCGTCCCCAGCTCGAAAAGTTGATGGATGCCATGAAGGAAGAGAATGGTTGCAAGCTGGATACCGATCTTTCCGCTGAAAACCTGCGCATTCTCTGCGAGCAGTACAAGGCAAAAGTGAAAGAGATTCTGAATAAGGAATTCCCCGATGATGCCTGGGAACAACTTATGGGAGGTATTGGAGCCGTTTTCCAGTCGTGGCGCGGCAAGAGAGCCATTTCTTACCGCAGAGTTGAAGGAATCCCGGAAGAATGGGGGACCGCTGTCAATGTCCAGACCATGGTCTTCGGGAATATGGGGGAAGGTAGCGCTACCGGCGTGGCCTTCACGCGTGACCCTGCCACCGGCGATCCCAATTTCTACGGAGAATGGCTGGTAAATGCCCAGGGCGAGGATGTAGTCGCCGGCATTCGTACTCCGAATGCGCTCAACAACTACTGTAAACAACCGGGCCAGAATGATATGCTTCCCTCTCTCGAAGAGTCAATGCCTGATCTGTACAGGCAGCTTGTTGATATTCGGGATAAGCTGGAAACACATTACAAAGACATGCAGGATCTCGAGTTCACCATTGAGCATGGCTATCTCTGGATGCTCCAGACACGGGTTGGCAAGCGTAATGGCATGGCTTCAATACGCATGGCTATGGATATGCTGGATGAAGGGCTGATCGATGAAAAAACCGCGCTCAAACGGACTAAACCTGAACAGCTTGATGAGTTGCTGCACCCCATGCTTGATCCGGCCGCTGAGAAAGCATCGGTCCAATTGACCAGGGGACTCCCGGCTGGCCCCGGCGGAGCTATTGGCAAAATCGTCCTCAACAGCGAGCGGGCTCAGGAACAGCACAAAAATGGAGAAAAGCTCATCCTGGTTCGTAGTGAAACCAGCCCGGAAGATGTGGATGGCATGCACGCCGCCGAAGGTATTCTCACTGCCCGCGGCGGGATGACCAGTCACGCCGCTCTGGTGGCACGGGGATGGGGCAAATGCTGCATTGTCGGCTGCGGTGAACTCGATATCGATTACCAGACACGCACTGTCAAAGTTGCAGGCAAGACACTTAAAGAAGGTGACTGGATCAGTTTGAACGGCACTAAAGGGATTGTGTACGAAGGACAGGTGCCGGTGGTTGATGCCGATCCTGAGAGCAACCAGTGGTACAAGAAACTGATGGAAATAGCAGATCGAACGCGCAGGCTCGGTGTGCGTACCAACGCTGACAGACCGGACGACGCAGCAATAGCTGTTAAGTTCGGGGCGGAAGGGATCGGCCTGTGCCGGACAGAGCACATGTTCTTCGATGGGGAAAGAATCATCTCCATGCGGAAGATGATCCTGGCTGAAAATGAGGAAGGTCGCAAGCAGGCGCTGGATGAATTGCTGCCTTTCCAGCGACAGGACTTCATCGATATTCTCACAGCCCTTGAGGGAAGACCGGCAACCATCCGTTTCCTCGATCCGCCACTGCACGAGTTCGTTCCCCACGATGAGGCAGGACAGAGAGAAATGGCCGAGGCAATGGGTATCAGCATCGAAAAAATCAGGGAAAAGGTAGAAGCGCTCCACGAATTCAACCCGATGCTGGGCCATCGCGGCTGCCGACTGGGTATCACTTATCCGGGGATTACCGCCATGCAGGCACGTGCTGTGATTGAAGCGGCTTGCGCTGTGGAAGGTGCAAAGGCAGAGATCATGATCCCGCTGGTTGGACATGTCAGGGAATTGATAAACCAGAAGCAGATTGTGCTGGATGTGTTTGAGCAAATCAAGTCCGAAAGGGCGGGAAAAAAGGTGCCGGAAATCAAGATCGGCACCATGATCGAAGTCCCGAGGGGAGCCGTCACCGCCGATGAGATCGCCGCCGAGGCGGAATTCTTTAGCTTCGGCACCAATGACCTGACTCAAATGGGCTGCGGTTTCAGCCGGGATGACGCCGGAAAGTTTCTCAAGGAATACGTGGAGCGAGGCATCTACGATCGTGATCCCTTCCAGACACTTGACCGCACCGGGGTGGGTGAACTGATGCGCATCGCCGTCGAGAAAGGACGCGGGACTCGGCCTGATCTTAAGATGGGCATTTGCGGTGAGCACGGCGGCGATCCGTCTTCGATTGAATTCTGCCATCAGATCGGGTTGGATTATGTCAGTTGTTCACCATTCCGGGTACCGATTGCCCGACTGGCTGCCGCTCAGGCAGCCCTGTCCGATTGATAAATCGCAGTGGCACATTGCAACGTGCCACTGACTGACTAATATGAATATCACCAATAATATTCGACACCGCCTCGAAGAAAAGGAGAGGTCACTTTCCCCTTTTGCGGCCAGGAGCAATCAGTCGCACCGTGACCGTCCCGAGGAACCGTCACCAATGCGGACTGAGTTTCAGCGGGATCGGGATCGTATCATTCACTGCAAGGCTTTCCGCCGCCTCAAGCACAAGACCCAGGTTTTTATTGCCCCATTGGGAGATCATTATATCACCCGGCTCACTCACACGCTGGAGGTTTCGCAAATTGCCCGCACCATCGCCCGGGCGCTGAATCTGAATGAAGACCTCACCGAAGCCATCTCGCTTGGGCATGATCTGGGGCATACTCCATTCGGGCATGTGGGTGAAGAGGTGCTCAACGAGTTATACCCTGAGGGTTTCAGGCACAACGAGCAAAGTTTGAGAGTGGTCGAGGTTCTGGAAAAAGATGGGAAAGGTCTTAACTTGACACACGAGGTCAGGGAAGGTATACTTAAACACTCAAAATCCCGTGAAGGAATTTTGGGGGAAAACTGGAATGCTCCCGACACTCTGGAAGGCCAGATTTGCAAAATCTCCGATACTATTGCCTATATAAATCACGATATTGGCGATGCCATCAGGGCCGGACTTATCACCAGCGATGATTTGCCGCATTCCACGATTACCGTGCTGGGTCGAACCCATTCAGTCAGGATCAACACGCTGGTCAGTGCTGTTATCAAGCATTCCTGGGCAGCCACAGGGTTGGAAGAAAGCAAAACGATGCCGTTTATTTCCCTGAACACTGAAGTTCTCGAAGCTATGAACAGCCTGCGTGATTTCCTTTTTGAGCGGGTCTACGACGCCAGCGCTATGGAATACGAATCACGAAAAGCCAGAGAGATGATTGGAGGACTCTACAATTATTTTGTGAAAAATCCTGACAAACTACCGGAAGAATCGAGAGGCTGGGATAGCAATGTGGAGCGGGTCGCAGTGGATTATATCGCCGGCATGACCGATCTCTACGCACTACGAATTGCCGAAGAGGCCCTGAATTGAACACTGCTGAAGATATCAAACAGAGACTGGACATCGTTGCTGTAATCTCTGAGTACGTAGACTTGGGGAAAGCGGGTCGGAACTTCCGGGGCGTGTGTCCTTTTCACACCGAAAAGACCCCCTCTTTCTTTGTGTTCCCGGAACGGCAAAGCTGGCGCTGCTTCGGGTGTAATGAAGGCGGGGATTTGATCTCCTTCATAATGAAGAAGGAGGGGCTGGATTTCGGTGAGGCTATTAAAGCCCTCGCTCCGAGGGCGGGCGTAATCCTGCCTGAAAAGAAGGCGAAAACCGCCGAAGACGAGCGTATCCCGAAACTATATCAGACAAATGGAGCAGCAGCAGATCACTTTCATCAGCTTTTATTGACATCCCCAGCAGCAAAGGGCGCGAGGAAATATGTGGAAGGCCGCTATCTTACCCCGGAAACTGTCAGCGAGTTCCGGCTGGGTTTCAGTCTGGATTCATGGGACGATCTCAAACAGCACCTGAAGGAGCAGGGATACAAAGAAGCTGATCTGATAGCTGCTGGTCTGGCCATTGCCAAAGAAGACCGGACTTACGATCGATTCCGGGGACGGCTCATGTTCCCCATAACCGATCCCAAAGGGAGGGTTATAGGATTCGGAGCGCGTGCGCTGGATGATTCCAACCCCAAATACTTAAATTCCCCCGAGAGTCCGGTTTTTGCTAAAAATTCCGTACTTTATGGCGTGGACCGGGCGAGGGGGGCTATCCGTGAGCAGGGGAAAGTCGTTATAGTTGAAGGATACATGGATGCGCTGACCGCCCACCAGAACGGCTTCCGAAATGTGGTTGCTTCGATGGGGACCGCGCTCACCGAAAACCAGATCGCCATTCTGAAAGGGCTTACAAAGCATATTTGTCTCTCTCTCGATGCCGATGCCGCCGGCAGCGCCGCCACCCTGCGTGGTATCGAGATATGCCGGAATGCATTGGCGGAGAAGGTTCAGGGCCCGAAGGGATGGATGGGAAGTTCAACACAACTGGGAACTGAAATAAGTATTATCTCGATGCAGGAGGACAAGGATCCAGATGAGGTCATTCGGAAAAATCCGGAGGAATGGCAGCGACTTGTTGATAATGCCCATCCCCTGATGGACCACCTGTTTGATGCCACAGCCAGAGAATTTGACCTCTCACGGCCAGAGGAGACTTCACAATTCGTGGCTAAACTGGTTCCCCTGATAGCAGAAACGGAAGATAGCGGAATAAGAGAGCGTTACCTTACCCAATTAGCAAAACTTGCAGGCCTGAGTGATCAGGTAATAAAGGGGAAAGTTGCTGACCTGCTCTATAAAAAACAGCCTCGGAAGAAGCAAAATCGAAAAATTGAAGTGTCACGTCAAATTCGAACCGGGGATCCTCTGGAAGAGCAATGTCTGGTTCTTTTGCTCAAGTACCCACATCTCAGGGGAATGACTGGCAGCCTATCTATCGATCATTTCGAGCGTAGCGAAAACAGAGAGATTTTCACCGCTCTACGCAATAGCAATCAGGAAGATGATATCCAGAGCAGTCTGGATAATATTTTGCACGAGCATTATCAGTCACTTATGGCCAGAGAGCAACCGCCCTCGAACAGAAGCACACAGGAAAAGGAACTCGCCGAATGCCTGCATCGATTGGAAGTACGCAGTCGACAGTCGGCCCTAGCCGCTGAAAAAGATGTGGAAGAGAATTCAGCTAAATTGAGCGAACTCTGGCACCAGCGGGCAACTCCCAGCCATCGCTAAACCAAGGAGGCACAATGCCAAGCCCCAAGAAACATTCTGAAAAAGCTGTCCCAAAAAAAACCGCGGACCGTATAGACCCATCAGAGATCATTCTGGAAATCGATGGTGAGGATAATGTTGAAATAAAATCAATCGAGGAAGAAGATGAGATAGAACCAGACCTCGATGAAATTGAAGAGGATGAGGAAGAAGTTTTTGATGGGAAAAAAGAAGAAATAATAGAGCTGCCATCTCCATCACTGGAATTGGAGGAAATGATTGATGACCCCGTGCGCATGTACCTGCGGGAAATGGGGCAGGTTCCGTTACTGCATTCTGCGGATGAACGCAGGCTGGCCCGCAGAATGGATAAGGGAAAACGGCTCAAGCAGCTCGAAAAATCATGGCATGAGGTATATGGAGTCCCCCCTTCCACAATGCAAGTGGTTATGATTATCCTGCAAGAAATAGGTCAGATATTATCTTTCCTGGATATTTTGAAAGCGGAGTTGGAATTACCTCAGGATTCTCCACTGCATCAAGTGCTTTACGAATCCAAGCTGGATGAAATTATTGGAGGCGAAATCCCCCGACAACTGGTTGAAACAATATCTGCAAAGACAGACACCCCTGTAGAAAAAGTCGCCACCACGCTGCTAAACACATCGCTGGATTGCCACCTCATCACCCCGCACATAGTCCAGATTATCGAGGAACAAGGGCTATTGTCCAAAATGCCGGATGCACCCTCCGACCCGAGATTCTTCGCTGCGATTGCCTCTCACGAGCAAGAATTGTCTCATCACATGAGGAAGGTAAAAGAAGAATCGGAACAGGCCAAGCATCATCTCACCGAGGCCAATCTGCGACTGGTAGTCAGTATCGCCAAAAAATATATCGGGCGGGGCATGAGCCTGCTGGACCTGGTGCAGGAAGGTAACATAGGACTCATCCGGGCAGTGGAAAAGTTTGACTATCGACGGGGCTACAAATTCAGCACCTACGCCACATGGTGGATCAGGCAGGCCATAACCAGAGCCATAGCAGATCAGGCGCGTACCATCAGGATTCCGGTCCACATGGTAGAGACTATCAACAAGCTGATACGCCTGAGCCGCCGACTGGCCCAGCAATACGGGCGGGAACCGACCAGCAAAGAAATAGCCAAGGAAATGGACATTCCACCGGAACGAGTGGAAGAGGTATTCAAAATGACTCAGGAGCCAATCTCGCTGGAAACACCCATTGGCGAAGACAAAGACAGCCACCTGAGCGATTTTATTGAGGACCGGAAAGCAACTCCTTCCGAGGTTGCTTCACATTTACTCCTCAAAGAACAGATTGATGAAGTTCTCCTTGAACTCACCGAACGCGAACGCAAAGTTCTCCTGTTACGTTTCGGCCTTGAAGATGGGCGCAGCCGTACTCTTGAAGAAGTGGGGCGCGAATTTGCGGTGACGCGCGAACGCATTCGCCAGATCGAGGCTAAAGCACTGCGTAAACTTAGATATCCTACACCCTCATCTAAGCTGAGGGACTATCTTGAGCAGTGATTAACGAGCTCGGGCAACGTGCGCTGCACCGCTCATGATCGGCTCGTTTATGTAGATATCGCCATTTCTAATTTTGATGTTGAAACCACAGTCGGGGTTGGTGCATACCCACGCTTTATAATGAACTGCCGCACCTTGCCCCCCGTAGTCTGACAGAGGCACAAGATCACCTGTACCACATTTCTGACACTTCGGCATATTATTTTGATCCACGGGATCCACCTCCACCTGAAAGAACAGTTTCAGTATACCCGCAATGGATTTCTGCTGTCAAGACTCCCGCCTTCCCAATAGAATTCACTCCAAAACCCCCATTAATTTGAGGGGTAACCACTTTGACAAGCATATCCACCTATACTAGTATTGTCTCGCACACTATTTTTTACCAAAACTCTATTGGAATTTTACCTTTCATTTGTCAAAACAGTGATTAGTATCAGATGTAAAATACAGCGCATCGTACAATCTTCAGCGATTGATCAGGCATAAGCAATGACAGCGCAACAAATTCTGCCGCTTTTACAGGGGTGCTTTGCCGGCATAGTCCTCTCCCTGCTCCTGTGGAAAGGATGGGAAGAGCGAGTTCCACGACTGTTTGGCGGCTTCCTGCTCGGCATGACCGCATGGGGCGTGTTGCTCTGGGGGGTGAGCTTGAGCAATGATCCGGGGCAGGCCATCTGGTGGGAAAGAACAGGTATCATCTCCATTGCCTGCACATGGGTACTCTTTTATCACTTCGCCCTCCGATATTCCAACATAAAATCCTGGCCGCCTCCCCTGTTTGGCGCTTATCTCTATCTGATTGTAATCATCGCTTTAGCTCCCACTGCCCTGATCGTCGAGGGTATGAAATCAGTATCCAATGGAAACGTTCCAATACATGGGGACATGTTCCTGCTATTCATCATTCCCGTCTATTTACTGGTAGCGCTGGCTATTTTCCAGTTGAACCGGGCACGCAAAGTTTCGAGTTCCTATGCCGAAAGGAATCAACTGCTCTATTTCATCCTCGGCAGCCTGGTCATTTTCACCGGAGGGCTGTTCTATTTGCAGCCGGCTCCACAGACTGATATGTATCCAGGAGTAATCCTGGCCAACATATTTTTCATTTTCCTCACCAGCATTGCCATATTGAGACATCAATTGTTCGATATTCGACTGGCAACCTACAAGGTCACACCTTACCTTGTCATGCTTGTTCTGGTGGGAAGCCTTTACATGAGCCTGTACTTTGCCCTTCACGACCTCTGGGAAAACGGCATGGGTCCGATGTGGCTGCATTTGCTGTTCATATCTTTCATAGCCATTGGCGTCCAGCCGACCTGGGAAAGAATTCAATACGGGACCACCAGATTCTTCTATCGCGGAAGATACGAGCACCTCACCACCCTGGATCACCTCCAGGAAGAAGCACAAAGCATTAGTGATCCTTCCGCCGTTACCACATCCCTTCCCGAGCTTATCAGGCAGTCAATGCAATCCGCTCATATACGACTGTTGCTACCCTCCCATTTAACAAGTGATTTTGAGGTGGCAACACACAACGGTTCATTCGATCCCGATTCGCATGGCAGCATAAGTTGCGATCATCCGGTTATTCAATGGCTGGATGCAAACAAAGAGCTTCTTCGACAGAACAGTGCGAATCAACTCGAAGGTCTGACCGCAAACGACAAGCAAATCATGGAAGAAATGGCAGCCGAGTTGTTCGTGCCCCTCAATTCCGGTGAGCGACTGGTTGGATTGCTTGTTCTCGGGCCCAGGGTTGACCGCCAGCCATACTCATGGGAAGACGAACGATTGCTTGCCCGAATCGCCAGCCAGATGGCTCTCACTATAGAAAACATCCAGCTTTATCAGGCGAGTCTGGAAAGGGAACGGCAACTGGCAGCGCTCAGCAGATTGAACAGAGCAATGAGCACAAGCCTCGATTTTCAGTCCACTTACGATGTTTTCGCGGATGAATTGAAGAAAACCATCCCTGTAGATCTGGCCAGTATTGTTCTCGGCAAAGAGGATGAACTTCATTTCTTTGCCCTGTCTACAGCCATAGATTCGTTGTGGGGAAAACCGGGAACCACTATCCCCCTGGCGGGAACAGCCGCCGAATGGGTCATTACAAATAAAAAGACTTTTGTGGAACCGGACCTTATCAGCCAGAGACGCTTCTGGACTGAAGAAATCCATCTGGAGCATGGACTCAGATCAATGGTCTACCTGCCCCTCTTTTCCAAGGGAGAGGTAATAGGGTGCTTTACCGTAGGAAGCTCCAAAACCAATGCCTATACCCGGAGCGACATAGCGTTTCTGGAACAGGTCAGCAACCAGCTTTCACTAACGATGGAGAATGCGCGAATGTACTCCCGGGAACGGGGTGAGCGCGCTCGACTGGAAGCCATGAACAAGCAGCGGGATGATTTCTTCGGCATCATTTCACACGAACTCAAGACCCCTCTCACCTCCATTAAGTCTTCCAGCGAATTGCTCAGTGAAGAACTCGCAAATGATAAACAACCTTCCAGAAAACGCCTGATCGAAAACATCCGGCGCAGCGCCGGTCGGCTGGAAACAATGCTGAACGACCTGTTGAATATAGCTAAAGCCCGCAGCGCTTCTCTGGAGCTTAATCTCCACCCAACGGACCTTGTCCCGGTAATAAACAATGCAATCGATCTCTGCATCCCTCCAATTGAACAAAAACGGCAATCACTGAGTATTGATCTCCCCGACACACTACCACCAGTCATAGCTGATCCGGAAGGTTTCGAACACATACTTACCAATCTGCTGGGGAACGCTCACAAATTCACTCCCAAAGGAGGGAAAATACAATTAAAGGTCCATGTCAATGGCAGCAAAATGACCATGGAAGTGACTGATTCAGGGCCAGGTATTCCGGAGGAAGAACAGGAGTTAATCTTCGAGCCATTTTATCGGGGGGAATTCAGCGCAGGCACTGTCAAGGGCATGGGGATCGGTCTGGCCACTGTGAAACAAATGGTGGAACTGCATGGCGGCACAGTTTCCGCCAAAAGCAACGCAGGAGATGGTAGTACTTTTACTGTCTCCGTACCGGTACTTTAGTATGATGTGCGTACAAAGCTAATCGATTAGAGTAGAATAAGCCCATCAAAAAATCGGGAGGGGCCCATGAATGTAGTCATAATTGAAGATGATCCTGAAATAATTGAAGCTGTTTCGCTTTGTTTCGACCTCCGCTGGCCTGATATAGAGGTCAAGACCGCCAACGAAGGTATTGCCGGTCTTAACCTTATCGAACAGGAATCTCCGGACATCGTTATTCTCGATATCGGACTGCCGGATATCGATGGTTTTGAGGTCTGTCGACGCATTCGCCTCTTTTCCGATGTGCCGGTGGTTATGCTCACCGTAAAGGATCAGGAATTCGACAAGGTCAAGGGACTGGAACTGGGCGCCGATGATTACATTACCAAGCCATTCAGTCATGTTGAGCTTCTGGCGCGGGTTAAAGCTGTGTTGCGCCGATCTACAATGCCCCAGCTGGAAGAAGATCAGGAACCTCTCACAGTGGGAAATATCCGGATCGATTTCGCTTCCCACGAAATCCGTGTTGAAGGACGGGAAGTCAAACTAACCCCCACCGAATACAATTTGCTGCAGTTACTCGCCAGGAACGCCGGACGGGTAATGCCGCATCGGACCCTGCTGGAAAGAATCTGGGGAAGCGAATATATCGACTCCACCGATTATCTCAAAGTGTACATCCAGCGCCTCAGAGCCAAGCTGAATGACGATACGCAGAATCCCAGACTGATCATCTCCGAAAGAGGCGTAGGATACAAAATGGCTAAATAGACGCATCATTTTTAAACAAGCCTTCACTTAAAGGGACATGATAGCTCATGTCCCTTTTTTAGTGGTGCGCCCCAATCCCATCTTATCCGACCCGGATTCACCCAAACTTAACCCGTACTTAACCAAATATTTACCCGTCTTAACCGGTACTTTTACCACTGCATCCTAAGATAAAAGTACCAACGATAGAAACCGCAAATTTTTGAACCAAGTTGAGGCAGGTAAATATGAAGCCGAAAGTCATTGTGATGGAAGCCGAGCAGATTTCAAGTGAGGAACTTGTTTCCCTTCTGGATAGAGCCGGAATCGAAACAATAGTGACCACCCGTTTGAATGAATTAAAGAAAATCATGCCAGATGCAATCATTATCGATGAAAGAGCGGGCAGGGGAGAATGGGAGCTGAGTTCCCGAATCCGAGATGAGTCGAATGTCCCCATTCTCATGCTGGGCGACTCTGACAGTGAAATAGCCTGGGTCAAAGCAGTAGCTCATGATGTGGATTTCTACCTTCCACGACCGTTCAGCCCAAGAGAACTTATCGCCCGGCTTAAGGCACTGATTCGCCGTTACAACGGCATTCATCAGCCCCTTGCTTGATCCGGCATAGTTTGATGATCAAATCAGTAACTGGCACAAAGCTAAATCCGAAAGTGCCTCGAATTGACAATTATAACTTATTTACTGTAGACTAATATTGTGAGGTGGTACCAAATTAGGGATAAACTCACTGTCAGAATATAAGTTAGCAAAATGACAACAACTACAACCACAACCACGGTTATTCTCTTAACAACGGCTAAGGCAGGACTGGCATTGGGAATAGTCGGGACGATTATGTTGATCCTGGCATTGATTATAAGAGAACTGACCTCAGCTTATGTTGGATACTCCGATCTCACTTGGAAAGAGCGGGTCGGTTTTGCATTCCGCAGGGAGCGGATCACAGCATTATGTAAGAATGTCATGGTAGCGATTGTACCACTGCTGTTGATTTTCATATTAATTGTCGTTACCGAGGTAAGTGACATACTTACCACCTGACGATCAAACAAGCAGATTAAAGTAATTAACACATTGAAAATATTTAATTTCAGGCATCTTCAACTTTCAATCCTCGTGTTGGCAGTTGTCTTCTTGGCAATATGCCTATTTGCTGTTTCCTCTACTTCACAGGCTAACGCACAAGGGCAAATTTGGTATTTCAGCAATATTGATTCTGGCGAAGATGATATGAATGGTAATAATGTTTATGTTATGTACAAGGGCGATAATGATAATGAAACACAAAACTATGTGACCGTTCCCGATGATGATTACAGGATATGGATAGCCGACGAGGCTGTACGGGCCGATGAAGTGGCTTTTCATCCTACTATGACGTGTTTCTGGGATGTAGGTCTGGGGCTGCAAGGGATGGACAACAAAGTAGAATGGTTCGTGGGAGGATGGAATCCAGACACCGATATGTTCTACGATGATAGCAACGATGGCGACGGGGATAACGGAAAGCTTACCCTTCAGGATGGCCATTATCTGGCAGTGGTGATTCTCGATATGGATAGTAATAATTATGACGTCGATGTGCGTGTAACATGGACACTCTACCCACCCTACGTTGGAACTTATGTCTCATGGACTTGCGATACTCCCCCTTATCCTGTTCCCGACACAGCAGCATGGATCATGTTTGCAGTGGGAAGTATCGTATTAGGCCTTATCGGATGGAAATATATTAAAAGGACTTCAAACCACAAGCGTTCAGCCCAAGATGTTTAGCTTCACACCATCCGAATCTTACAGCACGCTTTAAGATACAGATCATGATTTTTGACAAATTCAGCGAGGATAGAAAATGAGTTTAGTAAAGCGACACTCGAGCGTTCTATTTTGTTTAGCGATTATACTAGTACTTGGAGCATTGATTTCAATTACAATTATACTCCCCGCCGATGCCCAGGGAGGCACAATTTATGTTAAGGCAGGTTCAAGCGGAGGCGGCACTTCATGGGCAGACGCTTATGGCGATTTGCAATCAGCGCTGGATGCTGCCAATGCCGGAAATGAGATCTGGGTAGCCTCAGGCACCTATACTCCCACTGTTAAACATGGTGGGACCAACGATCGCCACAAATCATTCCAGATGAAAGACGGCGTAGAAATTTATGGCGGATTCCCCTCCAGTGGCAATCCGGGATGGGATGACAGAGACTGGCAAACTCACAAGACCACTTTTAGCGGAGAAATATCCAACCCGGGAATCGCAGATAACTGTTATCATGTTTTTTATCACCCTGATTCCATAAGTTTGAGCAGTTCTGCTGTGCTGGATGGGTTCACCATCACCAAAGGAAACGCTGATGAAGATGGTTCAATGAACGGCCACGATGAAGGTGGAGGAATGTTTAATGATACCTGTGAACCAACGATAATCAATTGCATTTTTTCGTATAATAGTGCAATTAATGGCGGCGCAATCTTAAACAACGTGGCGGGACCGGTGGTGAACAATTGTGTGTTTCTTTCCAATTCTGCCAGCAGTTGGGCCGGTGCGGTGATGAATTCTTCAGGCGGTTGCGAACCAGTTTTCACCAACTGTGTCTTCACTGATAACACCGCCAGTACAGGAGGAGCCATATATGTCAAACAGGCAAGTCCCCGGTTAGTGAACTGTATCCTCTGGGAAAACTGGGGGAATGGGCCTGAGATCGATCATATAAGTTTATATTTTATGAGTAGTACTGTTGATGTAACCTACTGCGATGTTGAAGGCGCAAGCTCAAAACCTTGGTTTGGAACAGGATGTATTACTGGCACTCCCATGTTTGTTAACCCCGGCAACGGGGATTTCCATCTCAAAGCCAGCTCACCATGCATTAACAGTGGTAGCAATTCAGCAGCATCTTGCATTTCTGAGGATTTTGAAGGTGATAACCGCATCATTGGTACAGTTGATATGGGAGTGGACGAGGCTGCAGTCGGCATTCATATTTATGTAACTCTACAGGGCAATAACCGCCCGGCAGAAGGATGGGGAATTCCCATTGCCATCGGGTTCTTCCCTGCCAACAGCGGTACACCTGTATTATTCAGTGGTTCAGCGACCGCCGATTTCTGGTTTGAGGGAACAACATCAGGAACAATTACAGCCAGCGGCACTCGAGCATACTTCCAATGTCCTGAGCCAGTAAGCCCCGGCACCTACGACATCACTGCGGACAGTACAACTACCTTGCTGAACGTTAAGAGAGCGGTGCATATAGAGTAATTTTGCGGCATCTGTATAAAAATAAATAGTGCGGGATGCTTAGAGTCAAAAAGAAAGATATCGCCCGGATACTTTTTCTCACGGCGCTTACCATAGGCCTGTACTGGTCGGTTCTGCGCTGGCTGGGCAAAGCCTGGATTGAAAACGATTACTATAACCACGGTTTCTTCCTTTTAGTAATTAGCCTGCTATTTATCTGGTTCGCCCGAAAAAATATAAGGCTTGACCCTCTCCAGCAGCAGGAACGCGGCCTCCCGATTCTGATTCTTGCCTGCTCACTTTACGCCATCGGCTTCATAATCCACCAGCCCGCCACTCTGGCGTTCTCACTTCTGCTTTTCATCACCGCCCTTTGCCTGCAATTTCTGGGAACTCAAAAAACCAGACCACTGCTGTTTCCCATATTCCTGCTGGCATTCGCCATCCCTATTCCTTCTTTTGAGGAATTCGGGATATTGCTGCAGGACTGGTCCGCCTCCGGAGCCGACTGTCTGGCCAACCTTTTCGGTATGGATGTATCCAGCAGCGGAAACACTATCAATATCAGTGGTGAAACATACGAGGTAGCTCCCGCATGCAGCGGACTCAACCGGATCATGCCCCTTTTTTCACTAACCGCCATCCTGGCATATATACTTGAGGGACACATTTGGAAAAAACTGTTCCTGCTGGCGCTGGTCATACCGGTGGCCCTATTTTCAAATATCGTCAGGATAGTTCTGACCATGTGGGTGGGTTCAACATGGAGTCCGGATACCGCCTTGGGATTCTTCCATGATTTCTCAAGTGTGGTACTTTTTGTTATAGCTTTGGGGGTTATCCTGCTGGCCTCTTTCATTTTGAAAATGTTAAGTTTGAGGAGAGAACTCTTTTCATGAAAAAATTCGGCTTGAGGATAACCACTGCGATCGTCCTCTTCTTCGCCATCATTGCGGTGCTCTGCACCAGTTACCAAGATATATTTTTGCATGGAATCTGGATGATCGATACCGAGCTGAATGAATCCGGGAGGAATTCCTTCTTCGTGAGGACCAAAGTGGACTTCGGTGAAGGCAATTACATGGAATCCCTCCCTGATAAAGTCAATGACTGGTATAGCGCTGGAGACTACGATTGGGACCGTATCAAGAAAGCCCTCGGAGCGGATGCGATGCTGGTTCGTGCTTATACAAAAACCGATATCTATCAGGTGGTCTTCCTGCTGGTGGCCCAGAGCGACGAACCGTCAAGCTTCCACCCCCCACCAGTATGCTACCAGGCACAGGGATATGACATAGAGGAAGAAGGTAACATCAGCTTCGCTGTCCCCAAAACCGACTGGGCGGCAGAACAGTGGCGATCGGAAAAAGAAGGCAACATCTTCAAAGGTGAATTCAGTGCAAAATCACTCGTCATCTCCAAAAAAGATAGGGAAGGGAATGTTTCCGAACGAATGGTAGTGTTATACTATTATGTAAAACATGGCGGGGTGGTACCGGATAACATCACCATGGTTCAGGTTTCCGCCTCTGCTCCTATCGATCTTTCATACACCGGGACTTTCGAGCTACTTGAGGAATTGATGGGAGATATGGTACCAGTGCTTTTTAAACCGGAAAGAATCAAAAAGGAAGCAACCGCCGTGCATATTGTTCATAAATACGGAGCACTCGGATATCTGATGATTATCGGGGGATTTATGGTACCTGTAGCCATTGCGTTTTTCCCGATTGGCAAATTGATGATTCGAAGGAAACGGCAATCATCCCCACAGGAAACTTTATAAAATGGAAGACCGCTTGAATCATCTCCCCGTCGAGAGCGATCAGTTTCATGCCTCCACCGAAAAGGTAGGGACCACTCGCCGGGCTTACATCACAACCACCATCTATGTACTGTTGATTGCCACAGCAGAGATAATAACATCCTATCATGATCCGGAAACAGGGGTTCTTTTGCACGGGGGAATCATGTTTGCCCTGTTCGGGCACGCTGCCTTTCTGCGTCCTTCCGATAAGGATTTGTCCTATCTGCTCATGGCTATCGGGATTGCGCCACTAATAAGAATCGTTTCGCTCAGCACACCTCTTACTTCATTCAGCTACATTTACTGGTTCCTTATCCTCAGTGTCCCCCTGTTTGCAGGAATCCTCATCCTGAGAGCAATCCAGGGACTTAATGAAGAAGCGATGGGACTTACCTTCAATATCCGAAAGCTTCACTGGGAATTTGGTATAGTGCTCGCAGGCTTTCCGTTAGGTATTGTGGAATACTTCATTTTAAAGCCTGAACCCATTCTTGAGAACCCCACCTTCCAGAGTCTGATTGCTCCTGTATTGATCATGATCATTTGTACCGGACTGATTGAGGAATTAATATTCCGTGGACTTGTTCAGCACAATGCCATAAAGGTTTTTGGTATGTGGTTCGGAATACTGCTAACCTCGGTGCTTTTCGGTTTTCTCCACACTGGGAATTTGAGTATGCTCAGCGTTGCCTTTGCATCTTGTGTTGGTTTCCTTTATTCACTGACAAAAATACGCACGGGATCAATCGTGGGCATTTCCCTTTCTCACGGGGCACTTAATTGTATGCTGTTCCTGATAGCACCATTGCATTGGTAACATTAAGTTCTTTGATCGCGATACGCCGGGGACAGAATTCCTGCGGTTTTCGGGAACTACGCTGGACGTTTGCACATTCCTTGATACTTTCGCTCAAAATGAAGCCGCAAACCACGATTTACACGGTTTGAAATCCGTAGTCATTATGATATGATGGAGACGGAAAAAAACTAGGAAAGGGGTATTGAAATGGCTGCGAAAATAGGTATTAACGGATTCGGGAGAATCGGGAGGCAAACACTGAGAGCCATTAAAAAGTATCACCCTGATGAACTGGAAATAGTTGCCATCAATTCCCCGGCAAATATCGAAACACTGGCTCGACTGATCAAATACGACTCCGATTATGGCCACTATGACGGCACGGTAGAGATGGGAGATAGCGGTCTCATAATTGATGGCAAAAAGGTCAAAGTAACGGCAGCAAAGGAACCGAAGGATGTCCCATGGGAAGATACCGGAGCCGAGATCGTAATCGAATCGGCCGGACCTTTCAGGACACGGGAAAAGGCATCTGACCATCTGGAGCACGGAGTTAAAAAAGTGCTCATAACAGCTCCCGTCCGAACAAAAGATGAAGATATCACCATTGTCTATGGTGTTAATGAAGACAAGTATGACCCGTCAAATCACCACATAGTTTCCAATGCTTCATGCACCACCAACTGTGTGGCTCCCATAGCCAAGGTACTTCAAGACAATTTTGGAATCATGAAGGGCTTTATTTCCACCACTCATGCTTATACCAGTGACCAGAGGCTGCTGGACAATTCCCACAAAGATGCCAGACGTGGCCGGTCCGCGGCAATCAACATAATCCCGACTTCCACAGGGGCTGCTTCAGCAACAGCCCGGGTAATCCCGGAACTTCAGGGGAAGATGGATGGGATAGCCTACAGGGTTCCCACCAGTGTAGTGTCACTGATTGATTTATCAGTCGAACTGGGAAAAGATGTGAAAATAGAGGAAGTAAACAGCGCCTTGAAAGCTGCCGCTGATGGTTTCCTGAAAGGAATTATGGAATATTGCGATGAACCACTGGTGAGCAGTGATTTTAAAGGGAATCCTGCCAGTTCCATAGTGGACAGTCTCAGCACAATAGTCGTCGCGGGCAATATGGTTAAAGTAGTCTCATGGTACGATAACGAGTGGGGATATGCCGCCCGCACCGCGGACGTGGCTGTGTTTATGGTTCAAAAAGGAATCTAAGTAAGGGTTCAAAATTCTGAACCCTTACTAGGTTACGTCCACATATTCCGAGGGATAATTACCTTTATAGATATTCCCCAGATATCCCTCTATTGATATCTCATCGCCCGAGGTGAATTTAACCCCTTTAATAGTGCAGGTCTTCTCTGCCTCATTTACCAGCAGGTCTTTGCAACCGACGACGCATACTTTACCCAGCCTCACAGCGGTAACGGCTGCATGCGAAGTGGCGCCGCCTTTACCAGTCAGTAGTCCATCACAATTGAACACCATACCGATATCATCCGGGACAGTATCAGGCCGCACCAGAATACGATACCGGGTGGGGAATCTTTCCTTCAAATTCTGTAAATCTTCCATGTCGAAGGCCAGCACACCGCTCAAAGCACCACCCCCAATGCCGATTCCCCTGGCAACAAGCTCCATCCGATCGGGGAGAGAGGTGAATACAAATCGCTTATCCCTCCTCTGAACCTCCTGACGACGCGCCTGGAGAACGTAAAGATCTTCGGGATTTTCAAATGTGAACTCGATTTCCTGCGGGCCCAGATCATATTTCTCCACCAATTGAGATGCTACATCAATCAATTTGCGGTATATCTGAGGAGAAAATGACTCCAGAGAGATATCCATATCATATTCGTATTTGGTTCGCTGATCCTCCGTAAGTGGCAAAATATGCAGCCAGCCCGTAACCACATCCTCGCCCTGACTGCAAAGCCGGAAATCGCCATACGGATTGATTCCCGGCTTCTCATCATTGGGATCGTGAGTCAGCAAAACGCCCGTACCGGATCGCTCACCTAGATTCCCCAGGACCATTTTTTGAACTATTACGGCAGTACCCCATTCATCAGCAATTTGCATGTGCTCCCGATAGACCTTGGCCCGGTCAGAATACCATGAATCCATAACAATTATGATCGCGTGCCGCAATTGTAAGAATGGGTCATCCTCAAAACTGATATCGCGCTCCTGCAAAACCTTTTTGTATTCCAGCGCAACCTCTTTCATTTGCTCCCTGGTAAAATCCGTATCCTTACTGATATTGTATTTAGATTCAAAATGTTCATTTATCCGATCAAACGGCTCCCTCTCTATCCCGCGAGCCATCCCCCAGCTTTGCATGAAACGCCGGTAGCAATCCCAGGCGGTCCTGCCCATATCCGGCTGTCTGCTCAATCCATCGGCAATCTGATCATTCATACCCACATTCAGCAGAGTGTTCATCGCCCCAGGCATGGACATAGCTGTCCCCGAACGAACGGAGAGCAGTAGCGGATTTTCGGGGTCGCCAAAATTGTGTCCGGTAGCTTGTTCCAATTCTGCGATGTGATGCCAGATTAATATTTCAATTTCCTCGCTGATATGAGGATGTTTCATAATCGCGTGCCGGTGCCGGAATAGCTCGGTAGTCAGCACAAACCCTTCGGGAACAGGGAATCCCGCCATATACATTGCCTTCAGGAAAAAAGCCTTTGCCCCCAGGAAAATCTGGTTATCCACCCTGGGGGTCGATTCAATCAGAGAACTTATAATCAACTCGGGATCGTAAGTCATCACATCACGAATCATTTCGGGAGGCAAACGATCAGACGTGTTTCTCAGAGCGGTCAAGGTGGCGGAAATAAAGTTGTCCAGCGTCTGAATCAGGAAAGTGGAAGCAAGCATCCCTCTATGGAATTCCTCGGAACGCCGATGCACGATTTTCTTTATATCCAACTCAGAAAGATTCTGTTCACCATGAATATGTTGGGGTGTGACCATTCTCAATGACTGATCGTAAAAGCTCAGGAAGTTCGCGTCAACGATTTCCTTCACATTTCGTTCCAGAAATTCAAACACATTGGTATATTGCTCCAGTGAACAACTGGCCGAGGTGAAACTGGATTCAAGCATTCTAAGATTGGAGTTGAAACGCTCGTGGGAAACACCGTCAAGTTCCAAACCTTCCCGGAACAAAGCCAGCGCACTGCAAATACGGCGCAAATTTTTAGTGGTAACGTAATTCAAATTGATATCATCAATTATCTGTTCAAGCAGCCGTGAAGCAATATTTTCCAGGCGGAACGTAATCCCCAGAGCTTCGAGTTTCGGTTCATTGTAACGCCCATACATCGATGGTATACCGGCAGCAACATGCCGTTTATGATAGATAGCTTCGGTGCTCTCGCTGTACTCAGGATTAAGAATCACCTGCTTGAGATCCCTCATAAGACGGTAAACCTGCCTTAGCGCCTCTTCCCTGTCATTACCCGCCAGCAGAGCAGCCAGCTCTTCGATTTCCGTCTTTTTGAGAATCCGGAACTTCCTCAGCGTTAAGATGACATCACCTATTTCAAACGAGTATTTTTCACTCAGCAAATCATAAACTCGGATCAAATACTTCACCCGGTCCTTATCTATTTCTTCGTAATCAGAAAGAGAAGCAAGGTAACTCTCCATCACATTCGCGTCTACATCGAAAAGCCTTTCCGGGGCACAGCTCATTCGCTCGCACAGATCATTGATAATCCCGTGAACCGGGAGAAACCATTCTCCATCCAGATCAATGGAATCGATTACATCGGCAGGGAGAAGCTTCATCATCGGCTCCACGCTTCCTTCATACCAGAATCGAATGATCTTCCGCGTCAGTTCCAAATGGGTGGCATTACTTTCCGTATGAGTTTGCTTACGCAGGAAATGAATCAGCCGATCTCGCCGATGGGAAAGCTCATCAATCCGGGTGGTCACATCCCGCAATTCGCCTTCGGCTCCAATCTCGCTGAAATAGACCGGGAAGATGCGGGCCAGTTCCTTAACCTGTTTGAATATCGGCGCGATATCCGAATTCAAAAGCTGGCTGATATCCCGCTGGAAAAGATCGGTATCCGCTATGAAGATACCTTCCAGCCGCAAATTTACAATCAGCGCCGCCATCAAAGCTTCCATTCTGGCAGGAGCATGTTCAATCAACTCCAGCCAGACACGAACGTTCTTGACGTGATTCACATTGGCGCGGACCTGCCAGTCGGGATCAACGTACATCTCACCCGGAGTAACGAAGCCAAACTCGATCAGGTTATCCACAAAAGAATCAATGATCGCTTGATCTCCGCTGTCAATCACTTCCTTGCCCAGTGTCATAAGGCAATCCATCACCGTGCCGATGTGCTCGGATTTGAGATCATGAAACAGTGTGAACAGATTCTCCGAAAAGGAGATGATTTCCTCCGGGTCCAGTTCCTGGTGCACATTCTTCAGCAACCGGTTTATATCCAGAAGCAGACTATCCTTGAGATGGTTCATCCCCGGAAGATTGAGTAAAAATACGATGAAATAAATTCTCTCCAGAGCGGAATCGAACCGGTCAGCATTATGGTGGAAATGATTGGCGATATCATCGAAGGAGGGGACATTCTGCAAATCCTGCCACTCTGCGGCCTGATCCATTCTTTCCCGCAGCCCGGCAAAGTACGGCTTTCCGATCGAGGCGATCACTTCCCCGTAATCCCGTGCAAACATCTCGTTTTTTGCCGCAAACCAGGCCTCGGTTTTTGAGGTGGATTCCCAGAAATCGATCGATTTGGCCAGCACAATTCTGGTTATTTCAAAAACTTCTTCCGCAAATTCGGGCAAGCGGGCCGCTCCATCAAGATGGATTCTGAAATAACGGGAATGGCGAACGATTACCAGTTCGTCACTGGACATGCAATCTCTCAGCGCACCCAGTGCTTCCCAGATAACCGGCTCCCTGGCGTCCTCCTGACCGGAGAGATTTCCGGCAAATTCCAGCAATGTCTGGGTGACAGTCCCCTTCAAATCCTCGTTCAGATCAGATTGGAACAGCTCGCGGGAAATATCGATCAACAGCCCAAGAGCGCTCTGAGCTTCTTCGAGGGAATCGTAGAACCAGAAGTCCCGCAGAACGATCTCCCGCCAGCGTTCCACCACGAACTGGCGATTGGAGTAGGGATGGTGGTATTCCAGCATGAATTCACGGGTTCGCTGATTGATTCCCCGATGAGAGCTGGAAAGCTCGACAAAGCGCCGGTGCTCTGGAGAAATGACGATCTCTTCGGCACGCGTTTCAGCCAGGTTAGCTTCCAGCGCCCTAGAGGATAATGCTTCTTCCATTTAAGAATTCCCTTACTTCGATTGGGAATACTATTGTACCACATATTTTTCTCGTTCCGTTAGGAACAACATAAAACCCTGTACAGATGGAGCAGGATTCCCCCTTGTCGTTATACGTATCATATGCGAAGAATCGCCCCTTGCTTTCAAGAACAAGGGGCGATTTTGTAAAATCCTTTCCTTATTATGGCTACTGAACCGCACTGGATTCGTACGTTTTTTATTTACTTACAGGCATTATCTTCAGTACCGTGCACTTTCCCATTACGGTCCACCCAGTAGCAAAATTCGGTCTTTTCTTTATCCAGATAATTGCTAACCGGCATGACCATCCCTCCATGAGCGGCATCGTTATTACCAGTAAATGCTACCAGCCCGCCAGCAGTCATATCGTCTGTACCGTTGCCTTTATGTGAACCAGAACTGGTCCACCAGCAACCCCCTCAGAAATTAATGCGTGGATCATCCTTCAGATCACTTACCGGCGTAGGCAAATCGATCATCATGGCACTCACAGCCAATTGCACATTGTACAATTCGGTATCAAACGACTCATCCTCACCCTCACCCAGAAAGCTGGTGACTGCCGGGATCACCACAGCTGCAAGGATACCCAAAATGGCGATTACCACTAATAGCTCAATCAGCGTAAACCCTTTTTCATTGCACCCGTGCATTTCTCCCCCCCCTTTTTTAGTCTCGGGCTATTACCTTTGATCATTTTGGCAAAACTGTTGCACTGCCTTTCACCCTCCCGCATATCCATCCCTTCGAAAATGAGGGGATTAAGTGCTTCGTTATTTTTACCGTTTTGCGCAAGACTTAAATCTTTATGGACTATACAAAAACACCCTCTAAAGATAAATTTTTGTTACCCATATACCATCCCCTCATTGCCCAACACCCTTCACAACTAAACTGAATTAAGATATTATACAAGTTAAACGGTAATATGTCAATAGGTTGATAGGTAAAATATAAACATTTGCTATTTCTGCTTTAAAAAGATGAGGGGTATTTGTGGCGAAATTAGCCTCAGTTGGGAT
>CAZJQZ010000025.1:0-23315 GCA_964548045.1 uncultured Dehalococcoidia bacterium
CTGTTGTCTTCTTGCCGTCATTATACGCTCTTACATATCCCAAACACAACCCGGAAAGCAGGGCGGGCTCTCGCCCACCGATAGGAATTACCACTTTGCAGCGTATTGAAGGACTGGAAACCCGCCCTGCGGAGGTATTCAGGGAACCGGCCCGAACCCCAGTTTCTCCAGCCACTGGGGCTTATCCCCCAGCGCCACCCGGGCAATGACCCTGAAATCGGCGATCCACTGATCCAGTTCATCCAGTTTGTCATCGCGCTCCCTGGTGATGAAGTTCTCCCTCGGAAGCCTTTAAAACGAGTGCATCCGACCATCTCGTTATGCTATAATTCTCTTTTGGGGGCAAGGCCCTGGCCTTGCCCCTTACAATGGAATATCCAGGTTATCCCATTCGCATTTTCCTGAATTTTTCAGGAGGGAGGACAGTCCGTGAGCATAAAGACAAAACTGGTCAAGATTGTCGGGGAAAAAGGTGTTATCGATGATCCATCCAAGATGAAAGCCTATATCGAAGGTAACAATCTCGATCCCTCGCGAGCGCCAAACTACGTTGTTAAGGTAAAGAGCGCAGCCGAAGTTCAAAAGCTGGTTGAACTCGCCAACAAGGAAGGTTTTCCTTTAGTACCCTGTAGTTCCGGTATTCATTTCAACGGAAACGCGGTAGCTAATCAGGGAGGCATAATAGTTGACCTGAGCCCAATGAAGAAGGTTGTGGAATTCGATGAGCGCAACCGCAAGGTCTTGATTGAGCCCGGCGTAACTTTCAAGGAACTGGGCGCCAGGTTAAAGAAAAAGCAGGCAATGACCATGAACCCCCTCTTGCCCCACGCCAGAAGCGCTGTGGTGACATCATGCCTGGAACGGCAACCGGCTTTGAATCCCCAGTTCGAATATGGCGAACCTGTCTCCTCGATGGAGATGGTCTGGCCAACCGGAGAGTTGTTCCGAACCGGTACTGCCAGTTCAGTCGGATACCCCAAGAACTTTGCTGACGGCGGATATCCCTACGGCCCCGGCCCGATCGATCCCATCCGGTTGCTTCAGGGTGCTCAGGGCACTATGGGGGTCGTCACCTGGGCCAATATCAAAACCGAGTATTTGCCGCCGGTCAACAAATCGTTCTTCATCGGTTTTAACAGCATGGAAACCATGGTTGAAGCCATTTACGCCATCCAGCGCAGAAGGATCGGGCACGAATGTCTGGCTCTGGATAACTTGAACCTGTCAACTATTCTCGCTAAGAATATGAACAATGATTTTCCAAAGCTGCAGAAGGCTTTACCCCCATGGGGAGTGATCCTCATCCTCGGTGGAGGCAGATGGTTCCCCGAAGAGAAGATCGCCTTTCAGGAAGAGGCTCTGCGTGAATTGCAGGCCAATGTCTTCCCGGATTCGCCGCTGGCGGAAGTGATCCCCGAGTACGGTTCCACCCGAACCCTGCCGGATCTGCTGCGCAATCCGTGGCCGGAAAATGAAATCTACTGGAAATGGCGAAATCTGGGCGCCTGCCAGGATATGTTCTTTATCACCACACTGGATAGAGCCCCTCTGTGCGTAGATGTCATCAACCTGGCTGCAGAGGCGTGCGGATTCGATACTGCCGATCTTGGCATGTACATCCAGCCAATCGAAAATGCCTCGGCAGCGCATGTGGAATTCAACTTCTACTACAACCCGGATGATGCCGAGGAAGTAGCCATGGTCAGGACAGCCTATACCGCGGCCATCGAAGAAGCGCTCAAGCTGGAAGCGCACTTCTCTCGGCCATACGGAAAGATCATGTCCTCTCTGGTCTATGAGAAAGCGGGAAGCTACACTCAATTGCTCAAGCAGACCAAGGATATCTTCGATCCCAATCACATTCTGAATCCGGGGAAGCTCTGCTTCTAAGGAGGTATAATTCACATGGCCAGAGCGAAATCAGTGAAAACCAAAACAAAAAAACCAACTGCCCAAAAAGCAGTTGCCAGCAAGGCAACCAAAGCCAAAACCACCATCCCTCAACTGGAAGATTACCACTGGGATGCGCTCAACTGTTGCGGATGCAAGGGCTGCATCTGGGTTGACCACGTCTACTGTACCGGAGTTAAATACGGGCAGCGATGTCCCAGCGTTCATGAGTATGAACTCGATACCTACTCCGCTATCGGGCGCAACAAGCTTGCCCTGGGATTGCTGGACGGCACATTCGAGTTCAACGAAACAACCCTTGATATCATCTACAAATGCTGCCTGTGCGGAGCCTGCGATGTAGGGTGCAAACGAAACCTGGATCTCGATCCCGGAATGGTCCTGGAAACCCTCCGTATACGTGCAGTGGAGGAGGGGAAGGCCCCACTTCCGGCACACAAGAAAGTCACCGACAAGATTACCAGTAGCGGCAATCGTTACGGTTCTTCAGCCGGAAGCCGGGCCAACTGGTTGCCCAAGGGCATCAAAACATCCAAAAACCCGGAGATGGTCTATTTCGTCGGATGCAACAGTTCCTATAAAGATAAGAATATCGCAGTAGCTACCGCGGGAATTCTGGATGCCGCCAAAGTGAAATGGGCGCTGTTCCCTGAAGAGGCCTGTTGCGGTCATCCCTATTATGTGGCCGGAATGGCTGATGAGACTCTCAAACAGGCCAAACGCAACATTGCCGCGCTTAAGAAATCCGGAGCCAAAACCATCGTTACCAGTTGCGCCGAATGCTACAAAACCTGGAAAGTTGATTATCCCAAACTGATGGACAAACCCACCGAGAAGATGGGATACAACGTGATTCATATAACCGAGTTAGCCGCTGAGAAGATCGCTGCGGGCAAGCTCAAACCCACACATTCTATCAACTTGAAAATCGCCTATCATGATCCCTGCAACCTGGCACGGCTCAGCGATGACTGGGTTCCCTGGCACGGAACACGTGGTAAGTGGGGCGTTACCGAACCACCGAAGCAATATCGCCGGGGATCGGATGTGCCCTACCAGCCGGCCCGCGATATTCTCAATGCAATTCCGGGATTGGAACTTACCGAGTTCTTCAGAATTAAAGAGAACGCCATGTGCTGTGGAGCCGGCGGAGGAGTAGCAGAGGCTTACCCTGAAATGGCCCGCAACACCGCCGATCATCGGCTGGAAGAAGCGCAGGATATCGGAGCCGAAGCAATCGCCAGCGCCTGTCCGTACTGCAATGACAACCTCTCTTATGCAGCCGCTGATCGAGACCGGCCAATTGGGGTCTACGATGTAACCGAGTTGCTCTACGCATCACTCACAGGAAGGGGGATATAATGATTCCTCAAGAAGCATATGAAGCCATAGAACAGGTAGTCGGCTCGAAATACATCTCCCAGGAACCGGAGGTCTGCCGGGCCTATACACTCAAAGACCGGGGATTCCATACCTCTGAAGCCCGGGTTTTAGGAAAGGACCCCGTGTGTGTTGTGCTGCCCGGGACTACTGAAGAAGTACAGCAGATCGTAAAAATAGCCAATCGATACAAGATCGGTTACACTCCGTCAAGCACCCTGTGGTTCCCACAGGCAGGCCCCCGATTTGATGACTGTCTGTTCCTCGATCTCAAACGCTTCACCTCGCTGGAGATTGATCCCAAAAACATGAATGCCACCTGCGGCACTGGCGTCATTTTCGCTCAGCTTCAGGCCGAGGCATTGCAATACGGTCTATATACTATGACGCCAGGGGGTGGCTCACAGGTGGGTGTGGTTCCCAACCACCTGATCTGGAGCTTCTCGCCCCTGACCTACCGCGTAGGCATGGCCAATCGCCGTATCATGGGATGTGAGTGGATTCTTCCCAGCGGCGAAGTTGTGCGCTTAGGCTCGCTGGCCAGCGGTGACGATCCATTCTGGGGTGAAGGAATCGGGCCTGATCTGCGTGGTATCTTAAGGGGAAGCATCGGATGGTTTGGTTCGCTGGGAATTGTTACTAAAATGTGCGTCAAGCTGTTCCCGTTTCATCACGAACCGCTCCCTCCAACAGGCATCACCCCTAACACATTCCTGAAATTCCCGGAGCATCGGATGAAGTGGTACAATTTCACCTGCCCTTCAAAGGAAGCTTTGATTGAGTTCATGTACGATCTGGGCCATGCTGAGATTGCGGCTGCGGCCACTCGTGTTCCGGTAGCCTGGCGATACATTGCCAAGGCAGAATCGAAAGAGGATTTCTGGGAAAGATGGAATCAGTCGGAAGGCAAGCACGAAGAAGTGACTGGCTCACACGTTTTGCGCGTGTTGCTCATCGGTTACACATCAGCCAAACAACTTGAGTACGAAGAGAAAGTGCTGATGGCCATCGCCGAGTCACGGGGGGCAACGCACCGGCGCACCTTCCAGGGTGACCAGTCATGGATGCAGAGTGCCGATTCCGTATCAATGTGGTGGCTCACCGGCGCGTTCATGTCTGTCACCGGACAAGTGGATACTATCGACTGCGGCATAAAAACTGGTATGGAGTTCGCTAAGTTGAAAGCCAAATATACCTTGCCCATCATGCCGGACTACGGCGATCAGGGATGGTTCCAGTCCAACGATTTCGGGCACAGCGGATATTTGGAATTTTTGAATTACTGGGATCCGAACGATACCGATAAGATGATTCACCGTATGGATGAATACTATCAGATTGCCGGGCCCAAACTGCTCATTAAGAGTGGCGCTTTGAGCTTCTTCATTCAGACCGATAGCCCGCTCACACTGGATGGGCCAAACTATGGGCCAAATTACGATAAGTTCGCCAGAAAAGTGAAGGATGCTCTTGACCCGCAGTACAACTGCAATCCGCCCGGAATTCTTGATGTTATTGACGAAGTGGTGGATAAAGCACCGTGGCTTAAGAAGAAAAAGGATTGGGATTAGAAATCCCCCTGTGTCCCCCTTAAAAAGGGGGATTGAATATCCCTCTCCCTTGAGGGAGAGGTTAGGTGAGGGTGATAAACACAAAGGAGATTACTAATGACTGAACCGTTTAAACGAGTAGATTACGAGGAAATCGCGCCGCGGCTGGGCTCCAGCTGCATGCCCGAAGACCTGCCCTATTTCACCGACGAAGAAAATGCCTTCCGAATGGAAGTGCGTGATTTTGCTATCAAGGAAGTCCTGCCGCACGTCGATGAGATTGATAGGATGCAGGATAAGAAACGAACCGTCGAGATCGGAAAGAAAGCGGCGGCAGCAGGTTATTCCAACCAGATGATCCCTAAAGAGTGGGGTGGCGGCGGGCGCGACTGCACCGCCGAACTGATCGCGATGGAAGAGCTGGCAGCACCCGGCTGGGTAGCTCAGTCATACATTGTTCCCACTTGCACCTTTTTGGCGATGCCTATCTACATGCACGGCACCGAAGAACAAAAGAAAAATGTCATGATGGGATTGCTCAAGGGCGAGTATGTCGGCGGCATGGGCATGACCGAACCGTCAGCCGGTTCGAACGTGGGCGGAACCGAGACCACCGCCGTGAGAGATGGCGATGACTGGATTCTTAACGGGCAGAAGCGATTCATCGGAAACGGGAGTCAAGCTGATTATCTCCTGATGTATGCATTGACCGATCCTGAAGCTAAAACCAGCAAAAAACTGACATCATTCATACTTGATACCAAAACGCCCGGCTTCTCAGTGGTGAAGGATTAATAACTGATGGGTGTGGGTGGGATGGCACTTTCCTGGCTGAAACTGGAAAACGTGCGGATTCCGGATTCCATGCGCCTTGGTGAACAGGGGCAGGGATTCGAGGTCGCCATGAACGAACTCGATCCCGAACGTGCAGCAGCCGGTGGACTCTTCATTGGCCCGATGCGAACCGCCTATGAGATTGCAGCCAAGTACTGTACTGAGCGTGAGCAATTCGGCACTACTATCGGCAGGCATCAGGCTATCGGTTTCCGGCTGGCGGATATGTTCATCAAAATAGAGACATCGCGACTTCTGGCATGGCGCTGTGCCAAAACAGTAGACATGCACAAACCTGCCACCAAGGAATCGTCAGCTTTGAAGTTGTACTCCAGTGAGTGTTGCGTGGATGTCCTGGGAGAAGCTCTTCAGATTATCGGTGGCATAGCCTACACCAAGGATTACCCGATCGAACGATTTATTCGGGATGCAAGGGTTTACACTCTGTTCGGCGGCACCAGCGAGATGCAGCGAATGATTATTTCACGCACTATCTTAGGACAGGCTGCCAGGTGGATGAGATAATAGTTGTCAGTTATCGGTTATCAGTGGCCAGTTTCGGTTAGATAACCGACAGCCAAAAACTGAAAACCGAATGTAATTAAGGAGGAAAAAATGTCAGATGTACCATGTAAGGAAGTAGGCGCGATCGATGTGATGCAATATCCGTTCACGCCCGAGCAGATCGAGAGATTCTACGGCTCATACGAGATGAACTTGATGATCAACTCACTCCTCAAACACGTACCCAAAGAAGGTTACACTCAGGGAGACTGTTCGGTTGAAGAATTCATCAAGCGGATGGATGAGCAGGGCGTGGCCAAGGTGTTCGTTTGTGGCTGCAAATTCTATTCGTACACCAAGCGTGAGCCGGGCCTGATGTGGACCAATGAAGAAGTTTACGATATTGTTAAAGGGCATCAGGACAGGTTAGTTGGGATTGCTGGATATGATCCCTTCAACATCGGCAAGAGCCTGGAAGAACTGGATGTAGCTGTCAAAGAATGGGGATTTAAAGGCGTCTACGGGCACTTTATGACCTTTGGTCTGGCCCCGAACGACAAGAAGATGTACCCTCTCTATGCCAAAGCCGGTGAACTGGGTGTCCCTGTTGCCATGCAGCTCGGTCACGGGATGGAACTATATCCTAATGAGCCGGGGCGGCCTATTTATCTTGACGAAGTGGCCCTCGATTTTCCCGAAACCAACTTCATAGGTTCGCATACTGGCTGGCCATGGACCGAGGAAATGGAGGCTATGGCCTGGAAGCATCCTAACGTTTACGTGGATATCGCCGGTCATAACCCGCAATACCTTGCGCCGAATATCGTGAACTTCATGAATACACGCGGCCGGGATAAGACCCTGTTCGGTTCCAATGGATGGCCCTGGGCAACGCTCTTTGTCCAGCTTGATAACATGGGACTCAAAGACAAGAGCATCCAGATGCTACTGCGCGACAATGCTGTTAAGCTGTATAAGCTCGACGTATAGTTAATATCGAGCCATTAATAAAATTTTCTTGTACTGCGTCCATTTAATATGGTTGCGGTCTTGGTGTTCAAGTAATTCTCCCTCCCCTGGCGGGAGGGAGTTAGAGGGAGGGGGGGATCATTGTCACCCTCACCCAACCTCTCCCTCAAGGGAGAGGAGTTTTTCTGGTGGAGGTCAAAATGGCACAAGCGCTCGATGGAGTTAAGGTGCTCGATTTTTCCAGCTATTTTGCCGGACCGTATTGCGGGTTGCTGCTGGCAATGAATGGTGCAGATGTGACTCGCGTGGAAAAAGTCGGTGGTTCTGAGGATAGGAAATTCGGTCCATTCGCTCCCAACGGCGATGCCATTTTTTCATCCATAATTTTAACCGCTCAAAAGAAATGCATCACTCTTAATATGCGAACGGACAAAGGTAAGCAAATCATGGAAAAGATGGTCCGTGAGGCAGATGTAGTGCTGCATAACTTCGTCCCCGGCATGCCGGAGGAAAAGCTACTGGCGTATGACGAATTATGCAAGATCAACCCGAAGATCATCGTCACGCATATCACCGGATTCGGAAATCATGGGCCTTACGTCAAGCGTAATTGTTTCGACTCCATCGCTCAGGCTATCTGCGGCCCGATGAGCTTTACCGGGTTCCCCGGCCATCCCCCCACCCGTTACGGCACCGCCCCGATGGATTTCTCGACCGCCATTTCCGCCGCGCTGGGCACTATGATGGCTCTTTTCAATCGAGAGAGAACTGGCGAAGGGCAATTCGTCGATGTATCCATGTTCAACGTGGGGGCGGCGATGGGAGGAGCCCTCTTTGCCGCCGAGTACAAACTGACCGGACTGGTGCGCACCCAGCACGGCAATGCCAGTTTTTTCAACTTCACAGACTGTTTCCAGTCCAAAGATGGTGACTGGATGATGATCAGCGCCATCGGGGATTTCATCTGGAAACGCCTGTGCCAGATTATCGAACGCGAAGACCTTCTGGAAGATCCGAGGTTCGCAGATGACATTACCCGCTATGAAAATCGCGAACCTTTGTTTGAGATTGTCAGTGCATGGACCGGACAACGCACTTACAAAGAAATCACTGAAGTGCTGGAGAAAGCCAGAGTCCCTCACGGACGAGTCAATAATAATGCAGATTTCTACGAAGACCCGCATGCCTGGGCCCAGGAGATGATGGTGAATATAGAGTATCCTGAGCTTGGCACCGTTCCTTTGCCTGGCGTGCCAATCAAACTTTCAGGGACGCCCGGTTCACTGGATAAAGCTGCGCCACCCTACGGGGCCGACAATGCCGGAATCTATGGCGAACTACTGGGAGCAAACGAAGAAGACCTGCAAAAATTGTCTGAGGAAGGCGTGATATAGATTGGCCAGTAAAATAGCGCAGGATAGCTTTTGCTATGTAGTTGAGGGGGGGCACATCCCGATTTCCAAATCCCCCTTTGCTACAGGGGGATTTGGAGGATGATTAGAGCTTCCATAAAAGCGTCATCATCAAATCGCTGAGTGATCGGCAATCAGATGGTATAAAAACAATCGATAACCTACGTAGCCTTGTAAGTTTCCACCTCTGCTGTCTGTTGGAACAATTTTTCGGCAGTTTCAGAGAGCCGTAATGCAATGATTGAGGCCAAGCGCTTCATAAACAGATAGCCCACATCTGGGTTCTTATCCAAAATATCCATGAGATCTTTCCCATTTATTTCTATCACTTCAGACTTTTCCCGGCAACGCGCGGAGGCAGTGAGTATTCCCGGCTCTACCAGAGCAGACCAGGCAAAAGAAGAACCTTCCTTCTCAGTACTGATAATGACATCACTGACTCCCTCTGCTTGAAGCCAGCTTTGCGAAAGTTTCCGCTCAATAGAGACTCTACCACTCTGAAGCATATAAAGCTTTTCCGCTTTATCCCCTTCAGTGAAAATCCTTTCCTGGCTATCGTAAGTGCGTGCTGAGCAAGCCTGTGCTACACTCTGTATGAACCGCTGGTCCAGTCCAGAGAAAATGGGGAACCGTTCCAGAATCTCAACATCTACCATCTGCTCATCTCCTCAAATTTGTTTGGACCCCCGTTAACCTTACCATTTAGAGAATACCTGAAAACCATGCCCAATGCTTCTTGAGACCACCTTTTATTTTTAAGTAATCAAGACTTTACATCAACCGTTGTCATTTTGTCAATATCCAGAGAGCGCACTTTTCAAATGAAATGCAAGGAGATCAGTTGTGAACAACGTATTCAACGATTCGGAATTAAAGGCAAATTTGGAAGTCATAATTTGAGATTCCCCTTTCCCTCATTATTCCAAATACACCCTGTGTATTTGAGTAATCAAATGCTTGTCCCTCATCTGACGAGGCATTATACTTAACCTTGCCATGTATCAGGATACCATCGCAGCAATTTCCACCCCTGTTGGCGAAGGCGGGATCGGCATTGTCCGTCTAAGCGGGGAAAATGCCAATAACATTGCCATGCAGCTTTTTGATAAGTCCCTCTCCGACCGCCGACTGGTTTACGGCCATGTCATTGATCCGGAGACTGCCGAAACTGTTGACGAAGCGCTGGTTGCGTATATGGCTGCCCCCCACACTTATACTCGTGAGGACATCGTCGAGATCAATTGTCACGGGGGAGCGGCTTCCCTGCAACGTGTTCTGGGACTTGTTTTGAAGTACGGTGCCCGATCAGCAGAGCCCGGCGAATTCACCCTGCGAGCTTTCTTAAATGGCAGGATCGATCTTTCTCAGGCGGAATCGGTACTGGATATCGTTCGGGCCAGAACCAATGCCAGCCTTCGTCTGGCGGTAGAAGGATTGGGCGGAAGGCTCTCAGGAGAGATTTCAGCTATGCGCAATGAACTCCTCTCAATTCTTGCCTATCTGACCGCACGGATCGATTTCCCTGATGATGAAGTGCCCGAACAGGATGCCCTTGGCCCGGTTCAAAAAGTCCGCGAGCAATTGCAAAAACTTATTGACGGCGCTGATGCCGGGATTGTGTACCGGCAGGGGATTCGCACTGCCATTGTGGGGCGTCCCAATGTGGGGAAATCGAGCCTGCTGAATTTACTTTTACGCCAGAGCCGTGCTATCGTGACCCCCGTGCCCGGCACTACCCGTGATACTCTCGAAGAGGTGGTGAATTTGAATGGCGTGCCCTTCGTGCTTGTCGATACCGCGGGGATTATCGAAAGCAGGGACGTGGTGGAATCCCTTGGCGTAGAGCGGAGCCGAAAAGCGATTGAGCAGGCCTCCCTTGTCTTACTGGTTGTTGACACCAGTGAGCCAATCACCGAAGCTGATCAGCAAATCTTTGCTCTTCTCGGGGAAAAGATCGTGGTGGCAGCGGCCAATAAATCCGATCTGCCGACGGCGGCAGATCTCTCCGAATTGCCCTGGCCGATTATTCACACCTCCGCTGCTACCGGTGATGGGCTGGAAAGCCTGGAAGTGAAAATGGTGGAGCTGGCCCTCGGTGGCAAAGTTGCTGCCCCCGATGCATTCCTGGTGACAAATGTGCGTCACAAGGAAGCGCTCCAGAGAGCGGAAGAACATCTTTCCGAGGCGCAGGCGAGTCTGGAAAAGAACGCGCCTGATGATTTTATTACGATCGATTTAACGGCAGCGCTCGATGCGCTGGGGGAAATCACCGGAGAGAAGGTCACCGGGGATCTGCTGGAAACGATTTTCAGCCGGTTTTGCATCGGGAAATAGGCTCACAAAGTTTTCCTTGACACCCCCTCCGATCCCCCCTACAATGATTACAGTCAGGTGGATAGGCGGGCCTTTCTTTAGTGAGTGCAGCAATTATTCCTGTACCTTGCCAAAATCAATCGATTTCCTCATTTTACGATCGGTTTCATTTCGTTTCCCCATTCCACATATTTGAAGAATCCCAAATAACTATTGAGGAGGTGTGCGTTGCCCAGATTCATGCTTGCTCCCAAGAATAGGAGATTCTACGATTATTTTGATAGAAGCGTGGAAAATCTCTATGCCGCATCGTCCCGGCTGGTCGATCTCTTTGATAATTTCGAGAATCGAGAGGAGAAAGCTCAGGCGATCAAGAAGCTGGAACGTGATGGTGATGAGATAACCCACAGAATTATCGAAACACTTCATCTTAGCTTTGTGACCCCGATTGACCGGGAAGATATCGCGCTCCTGACTCAGAGGCTGGATGATGTACTCGATTTTATGGAAGGCGCCACCAAACGCTTGTTACTTTACAACATTCAGGAACCTGCCCCACAGGCAATCGAGATCACTCATGTTATCAAAAAAGTGACGGCCGAGTTAAACAAAGCCGTTCCTCTCCTGCGTAATCACCGCCGGCTCAAAGAAATTCTCCCTCATTGTGTGGAGATCCACCGGCTTGAAAACGAAGCCGATGATCTGCATAATGCCGCTTTGAGTGATCTTTTTAACAAGGAACCCGATGTCAGGGAAATCTTGAAATGGCGCGATATATATCAGCAACTGGAGAGATCCGTGGACCGTGGTGAGGATGTAGCCAATGTGCTTGAGGGGATAGTCCTGAAGTATGCTTGATGAAGTTCTGCTGGTTGTAATCTTTGCAGTTGCTCTGGGGTTTGGGTTTTCCAATGGACTGAATGATGCTGCCAATGCCGTAGCTGCTTCAATAGGAAGCCGGGCGCTTTCTCCCCGTATTGCCATTGCCATTTCCGCTGTATTCAATCTTTTGGGAGCTATTCACGGTGCCATGATTGGCGCGGCTGTAGCCAAAACCATCGGCAAGGGTATTCTTACTACTGAGGCAGTTACCGGTGATTACGGATACAGCATTGTTATTGGCGCGATTGTTGCAGCTATCATCTGGGTAGTCACTGCTACCTATTTCGGGTTGCCGATAAGTGTGAGTCACTCACTGGTGGCCGGACTTGTGGGTGCAGGGTTTGCCACCGGAAGCAAAATCGGATGGGAAGGATTTGGGAAAACTCTGGCGGCCGTGGTTTGTGCCCCTGTACTGGGATTTATTGGCGCCTTTGTGCTGATGATTCTCATATTATGGTTGGTATATAGAGTTGCCCCAGGGCGCGCAAATAGTATTTTCAAGAGATTGCAATATCTGACCACTGCCTTTTTAGCGTATGCACATGGCAAGAATGACGGGCAAATGCCTATCGCTCTTATGGTCATGGCGTTTGTACTCTATCACGAGAGTACTAATTACTGGGATGATATCCCCTGGGGAATAATCGTTGCTGCCGCTGCTTCTATCTCGCTGGGGACAGCTATTGGCGGATGGCGGGTTATCAAGACGGTCGGGTTGAAAGTTACCAGGCTTGACCCGCCGCAGGGATTTATATCAAATTTCTCGTCAGCAGGCGTTATTGAAGTGGCTTCTCATCTGGGAATCCCGGTTAGTACCACCCATTGTACAGTTGCCTCGGTGATGGGAGTTGGGGCAACTCGTCGGCTTTCAGCGGTGCGGTGGGGAGTTACCGGGAATATTGTCTCAGCGTGGATATTGACCTTCCCTATATGCATTGTCCTCGGGTGGGTGCTCACCTACTTGCTGAAATACATTATCTAGCGAGAGAGGGAATAAGGGGGGATTGTATTTATACATTCCCGAGTGGTTCGGGAGGGGAATCTCCAGAGAAGCTGTCAGGCAGCCCTTGATCTTTTTCTTTGGATGATTTTGGTCTGGTTTCGATGGGCACTGGCTTCTGAGAAGGGGGGTCCAGTGGCGAATCGGATAACTTGGCATCAAAGAGCTTGTTGAGAGCATCCCCTTCGATGGTCTCTTCGATAATCAGTCGCTCGGCAATCTGGACCAATTTGTCATGGTTTTCGGTCAGTATGTCCTTGGCAACATTGTATGCATTCTGGATGAGGCCGTGAACCGCTCCATCGATCGCATTGGCGATTTCCTCACCATAGTCACGCTCTTCCGATATCTCCCTGCCCAAAAAGATCATCTCCTGCCTCTTTCCATAGACCCTCAGCCCCAGCCCGTTCAGGCCTTTGGCTTCTTTGATGAAAACCTTTATCCCCAGAACATCAGTATCAACGTCATGTTCGTGCAGCAGTTCAATCAGGGTCGAATCCTCTTCCTTGCGCGATTGGAGGACAATCCCATCCTTGAGCTTCACCAGAATATCGTTGCCGTATACCTCAAAGTATTCAACATTTCCCTTTTTAGCTTCCGCCAATGCGGCGCTTATCGGAATCTCTTCGTATTCAATTTTGTCGCTCATTCCATAACGCATGATCATCGTTCTGGCAATTTGTGTGGAACGTTCCAGATCATTGCTGGCGCCAGTGGTGATATCATCGAAAATGATCTCTTCAGCAACATGTCCGCCTAACATGGTGGCCAGGATATCTTCAAATTGGGAACGGGATGTCAGGTAGCGATCTTCGGTTGGGAGCTGCTTGGTGTAACCACCGGCCAGTCCGCGAGCTATAATGGATATTTTGTGAACCGGATCCGCGTCGGGAAGCATTCTGGCTACCAGGGCATGCCCGGTCTCATGATAGGCCACGATCCTCTTCTCTTTTTCGCTGATAACCCGGCTCTTACGCTCCGGCCCCATTTGCACCCGATCGATGGATTCTTCCAGTTCATCAATGTCGATTTCCTTCTTTTCTCTCCGAGCAGCCAGGATAGCGGCCTCATTAATGAGATTTGCCAGGTCAGCTCCGCTAAATCCGGGGGTTTGTTTGGCCACCACTTCCAGATTGGCATTGGAAGCCATAGGTTTACCTTTGGCATGAACTTCAAGGATCGCCTTCCGCCCCTTGATATCGGGGTTATCCAGGATAACTCGACGGTCGAATCTCCCAGGACGTAACAAGGCAGGATCAAGGATATCGGGCCTGTTGGTAGCGGCCAGAATAATCACATTTACATTGGTATCGAATCCGTCCATTTCAGAGAGAATCTGGTTCAGGGTTTGTTCCCTTTCATCATGTCCACCACCAAGCCCCGCACCCCGATGTCGGCCGACTGCATCGATTTCGTCAATAAAAATTATGCAGGGGGCGTTGCGTTTGGCCTGCTCAAACAGGTCCCGAACGCGGGCAGCGCCTACGCCGACGAACATTTCCACAAACTCGCTACCACTGATGGAAAAGAATGGCACGCCGGCCTCACCGGACACAGCCCGGCTTAGGAGGGTCTTCCCTGTTCCCGGCGGGCCCACCAGCAAAACTCCGCGGGGGATACGGGCGCCCAAAGAAAGGAACTTCTCGGAATGCTTCAGGAATTCCACGATCTCCTGAAGCTCTTCTTTGGATTCGTCAGCTCCGGCCACATCGTCAAAGGTTACGGTGGGCGTATCGCCGGCGAACATTTTGGCCTTGCTCTTGGCAAAACCCATCGCCTGGTTGGCTCCTCCCTGCGCTCGTCGCATGAGGAAAATGAGCAGCGCACCGAAGAGGATCAGGGGCAGGAAGTTGAGCAATATCATGGTCCAGGTACTGCCCAGACCGCCACCTTCCTTCTTATAGGTAATATTCACATCCGGGTTTTCACCACTGATCTCAAGACCTTCGTTTTTAAATATTTCCTCTATAGTGGTGTTATCCCCAATGCGGGATTTGTATTTTTGTTCACCGGAACTATCGATCTCCTCGGCGTAGACAGATTTTCCCTTGACCTCAATCTCTTTGATTGAGTCACTTTTCACCTTGGTAATTAAATCACTCAGAGAGATTTCCTCAGTTTCGCTGCCTCCACCGGATGAGAACATCGAAAAGAGAATGGCAACCACTGCTACGATTACGATTAGAATTATGAAACTGTTCTTAGGCATTGTTATTTCCGTTGGCTTTTATCTTGGCAATGAAACATTATATCACACAATTGCCGCCAGAGTGTGGGGGATTACTTTAATTGTTTGAGGATGCCTGCATCCATTTTGGGACTGTTTTCCGCGGTGGGGAAAGCACCTTCTTTTACCTCGGCTATGTATTTGGCGATGGCGGACCGCATGGTCTCGTGTATTTTGGCGTATTGCTTGGCATGTTTGGGGACGAAATCAGCGATCAGCCCCAGCAGATCGTGAATAACCTGAACCTGCCCGTCGCAATCCTTTCCCGCCCCGATGCCGATGGTGGGGACGTTCACCTTTTCCGTGACCAGCTTTGCCAGTGGCGCGGGAACGAGTTCGAGAACGATAGAGAAAACGCCGGCTTCCTCCAGAGCTTTGGCATCGCGAATCAACTGTGCTGCCGCTTCGACGCTCTTGCCGATAGCCTTGGGCCCACCCAGTTGATGGGTCGATTGGGGGGTGTAGCCGAGATGTCCCATCACCGGGATACCGGCGGCAACGATGCGCGAGACTTTTTCCGCTACCACCTCACCGCCTTCCAGTTTAACTGTCTGGCATCCGCCTTCCTGCAGGAACCGGCCTGCGTTGCGCAAGGCATCTTCGACAGAAGTGTGATAAGTCATGAAGGGCATATCGCCTACCACCAGCGCGTTTTTGGCTCCACGAGAAACGGCCCTCGTGTGGTGGAGCATTTCGTCAATAGTCACAGGAATGGTGGAATCGTACCCCAGCATCACCATTCCCAGGCTGTCGCCAACTAGGATGAGGGGCACACCCGCTTCATCGACTATCCGGGCGGTGGAATAATCATACGCTGTCAGCATGGAGAATTTCTCTCCCTGCTGCTTCATCTCCATCAATTTACTGATGGTAATCCGCATTGAACTTCCTCCAAATTGGAAATGTTTTAGCTGGCTATGGCGCAGAATTCGTCGGAGACTATCCGGTTTTCCGAGTCAACGAAGACCTTTCTGGGGTGATAATCTCTGGCCTGTTCTTCGGGCACATCCTCGTACGTAAGAATGATAACGGTATCGCCCTTGATGATCAGCCGGGCTGCTGCGCCGTTGAGGCAAATTTCTCCCGGGCCTCCCTCGATAGCATAAGTTTCCAGCCGGGCGCCGTTGGTCACATCGAGCACATGGACCTTCTCATAAGGCAGGATATCCGCTGCCTCCATGAGTGTCCGGTCAATAGTAATGCTTCCTTCGTAGTCGATGTCGGCTTCGGTGACTTTTGCCCGGTGAATCTTGCTTTTCATCATTATCCGCATTGCTAGAGTACCTCCGTGTATGCTTCGGTTTTTGCTTCGATTTTTGATTCGGTGAGCAGCAATCGCAGTTCCTCTGCTCTTGCTACATCTATTTTCCCTTTATTCAACGCGACGGGAATGGTTTGAAGTCCCATCTCACGATACGTCCGGGCGATTTCAGGGGCCTTTTCTTCCATGGCCTCAAGGTGTTTCATCACGGTGCCGATGTCCCCCCGGGCGATCGGGCCGGTGAGGCAATCGGGCAGGCCGACGTTTTCGATGTTATTGATCGTTCCACGCAGGAGAGGCAACAGGGCTTTAGTGGCCTCATCCGGGGAAACGCCGAAGGCTTTCCACAGATCGGTGGCCATCTTCATCAGAGTGACTGTGTAGTTGCATGCGATGACCGCCGCGGCGTGATAAAGCGGCTTATCTCCCAGTCCCAGCACCACGTATTTGCCCTCCAGCGCTTCAGCCATAGTTTTGAGAGTATTCAGCAGGGATTCTTCCGCTTCGAGGGCGAAGGTGGAACCGGGGAGGTTTTCGATAGCTTTGGAGACATTTGCGAAGGTTTGAAGGGGATGGAATCCGCCGACGCGGGCGCCATCGTCTTTGGCTTTTTGCAGCACGTCGAGCGAATCGACTCCGCTACAGTGAATCACCGCCTGTCCCGGTCGCCAGGTCAATTCGGGGACAACGTCCGAAACGTCATCATCAGGGGTGGTTACAAAGACGAGATCGGATATGTCCACGACGGATTGTTTGCTCTCGTATGCCCGGCACTCGGTGACAGCTTTGGCCAGCTTATCAGCAGATGATTTGCTTCTGCTGGCCACTGCAACTACCGGGTAACCCTTTTCAGAAAGCCGCACAGCCAGAGCTGTGCCCACCACACCCGCACCGATGAATCCAATTTTCGGTACTGTATGTTCTTCATTCCGTTTCTTTACCATAGCTTTTCAGCTCCTTTTTTATAGCGATAGCAAAGCTCTACGTATAACTTTTTGATCCATTCATAAATTGCCTTATTTTGCTCTGTGCTTGTTTTAATCACTCTAGCCGGGTTTCCGACAGCTACCTTTCCTTTGGGGATTATTCGGTCCTGAGGAACCACTGCCCCTGCTCCGATGACAGCGTGCTCTTCAATTACTGCGTGAAATCCCAAGATTGCTCCAATATCGATCTCAGCGAAATCTTCGATTCTGGCGCAGTGAATGATGGCTCCATGTCCCAGGGTTACATCGCTGCCGATTTCGCAGGATTCATCCGGTGGAGCGTGGATTACACATCCTTCCTCCACGGCAGATCGCGGCCCAATCTTTATACTTCCGTAATCGCCTCTAATGATTGCTCCGGCGCCAATAAAACACTCTTCCCCGATTACCACATCACCAATTATTACTGCATCCGGATGAACATAAGCTTTCTCGTCAATCCGTGGTATTTTGCCTTCAAATGAGTATCCTGACATCTTTCTCCCTGGTAAATTTGAAAAAGCCTTCCCGGACGTACCGAGAAGGCTTTAAGGTCTTCTTCCCTGCCGTCTCAGTCCTGCCGGATCCAAGCAGCCGACTCTATTCAGTTTTCGAAAAATCTTCCCCAATTTACTGCCCGGGTGAATCCGGGTCAATAATTGAGCACAGACAGTTTAACAGGGAAATGAATTTTAGTCAAGTTTACGATTGCTTAGATTCTGTTCCGTAAAGGTGTGCGAACAATTTATAAATGAAATTTTATTGAATCGACTCGAATGGAACTGCTCCATTATCCCCGGATTTATCGGGATGCCAGAGCTGCTTTGATTGCCTCAATAAGGGTTGCTGCCGGATGTAGATTTATTCCATTGGGGGAGGAAAACCCTGTGGGAAGGGGAGAGGGGAGAATGCAGGTCTTAAATCCTAGATTAGCCGCTTCCGCAATACGTCGATCCAGTTGTGAAACATGCCTTAGCTCCCCGCTCAATCCTATTTCTCCCATAGCCACCAGTCCTGAATTTATGCTGGCATTGCGGAAACTGGAGGCTATGGCCAATGCTATTCCCAGGTCGATTGCCGGCTCGTTGATCCTGATTCCCCCGGCAACGTTGGCAATGATATCCTGATTGGCGAGAGTTATTCCTCCTCGTCTGGAGAGGACAGCGGCAATCAGCACCAGTCGATTAAAATCCACCCCGTTAGCAGTACGGCGTGGAGTGCCATAGCTGGTGGGATTGGTGAGAGCCTGAATTTCCACCAGCAGCGGACGGGTTCCCTCGAGAGTGGGAACAATAACAGATCCGATGCTTCCGTCAGTCCGGTGCGCCAGCAGCGCCTGAGAGGGGTCGGTCACTTCATAAAGTCCTTTATCTCTCATCTCGAATATGCCGATTTCATTGATCGAACCGAAACGGTTCTTCACACTGCGCAGGATTCGGTTGATGCTGAATCGCTCCCCTTCCAGATAGAGGACTACATCAACCATGTGCTCCATCACGTGTGGCCCGGCGATGGCCCCCTCTTTGGTGACGTGTCCTACCAGAAACACCGGAGTTCCGCTCGATTTTGCCCAGCGCATCAGTCGCAACGTGCATTCCCTCACCTGACTGATACTGCCGGCGGCCCCGGCTCCTTCCAGGTAGGCGGTCTGAATTGAATCGACGATTACCAGTTGGGGTGCCATCTTGTCGGCCTGGTCCAGAATGCTTTCAATCCTGACTTCGGGAAGAATGAAGAGATTTTCCCCGCCAATCCCGAGCCGTTCAGCCCTTAATTTGAGTTGGGAAATCGATTCTTCCCCGGAGACGTAAAGCACCTTGCTTTTCCCTTGAGACATCGCATCTGCTACTTGAAGCAGGAGAGTCGATTTCCCGATTCCGGGGTCCCCGCCAATAAGGATCAGTGAACCGGGAACAATGCCTCCTCCCAGCACACGATTGAACTCGGAGAAATGCACTTCCAGGCGAGGAGTGTCATCGAGGGAAACACTGTCCAGTTCCTGCGCAGGAGTGGGAGTAAACTCTGAAGGAGAGGTGCTGACCTCTTTTTCGATGTAGGTGTTCCATTCCTCGCATTGCGGGCAGTGCCCTGCCCATTTCAGACTCTCAGCCCCGCAATTTGAGCAGACGAATATGGTCCGTGTCTTAGCCATTTCTCTCCATTATAAGCCCGGAAATACAAAAAAGGGAAGCCTTTAGAAGCTCCCCTTCTTTTGTTATTCAAAGCTGTTTTTACTCAAGCGGTAGGCGCTGCTATGGGGGTTGACCGGAATACGATCTCATCATCTTCCCGATCAAGTTTGATTGTATCGCCGGTTCCAAATTCGCCCTGAAGAATCTTTTCTGCCAGGGTATCCTCGACCATATTTTGTATTGTTCTTCTCAGCGGGCGTGCCCCGAATTGAGGATCGTATCCCTTTTCTGCCAGAAGCTCTCTGACCTCCTGACTTACCTCCATCCCGATATTCTGTTCTTTGAGCTGTTTTTGTACTTGCGCGAGCATCAGGTCCACAATCTTTATGATGTGATCCTTGGTCAGCGCATGGAATACCACGGTGCCGTCCAGCCGGTTGATAAACTCAGGCCGGAAGTTTTTCTTCATCTCTTCCAAGAGCTTGTCTCTCATTTTCTCGTATGAGAGTTTTTGAACCTGAGCCTCGTCGCTCCGGTTGACAAAGCCAATGGTGCCCTCTTTCTTGATGGTCTCGGCACCGATATTACTGGTCATGATGATGATAGTGTTGCGGAAGTCCACACGTCTTCCTTTGGCATCGGTAAGATGCCCATCATCAAATATCTGCAGAAGGATATTGAACACATCTTCATGAGCCTTCTCAATTTCATCCAGAAGGATGCAGGAATAGGATTTGGTTCGCACCGCTTCGGTGAGCTGGCCGCCTTCTTCAAATCCGATGTATCCGGGAGGAGCTCCCATCAACCGGGAAACGGCGTGTTTTTCCATAAATTCTGACATATCCAGTCTGATAAGGGCGTCTTCGCTGCCGAACATGAATTCAGCCAGCGCCCGAACCAGTTCCGTTTTTCCTACCCCGGTGGGCCCCAGGAAGGTAAATACACCGATGGGTCTGCGGGGATCCTTGAGCCCTGCCCGTGCCCGGCGCACGGATTTGGAAATTAACTCAATGGCCTCATCCTGCCCTATGAGTCTCTCATGCAGAACATTTTCCATATTGAGCAATCGCGCGGTCTCATCACCGGCCAGCTTGGTTACCGGGACACCCGTCCACATGCTGACCACCTCGGCGATGTCTTCTTCCCCGACTTCAATTTGGGTATCGGACTGGTCGTCTTTCCATTCCTGCTGTGATGCGCTTATTCGCTCTTCCAGCTTGATTTCCCGGTCTCTAATCTCGGCGGCATATTCGTACTGCTGAGAAGCAATAGCCTGATCTTTTTCTTTGCGCACTGTCTCCAGTGCTTTTTGCAATTCCGCGATAGGCAGCGGGGGGGTCATATTTTCGATTCGTACCCGCGAGGACGCCTCGTCGATAAGATCGATGGCCTTATCCGGCAGGTACCGATCCGGTATGTAGCGCGCCGCCAGCGAGGCTGCTGCCTGTATTGCCTCTTCGGTTATGGTGAGACGATGGTACTCCTCGTACCGGGATTTTATCCCTCTCAGAATTTCCATCGTCTCTTCAATTGTTGGTTCCTCGACCAGTATCGATCCGAAACGCCGTTCCAGAGCGGCATCTTTTTCCACGTATTTACGGTATTCATTTGCGGTGGTTGCTCCGATGCATTGCAATTCACCCCGTGCCAGAGCTGGTTTCAGGAGGCTGGAAGCATCGACAGCGCCCTCTGCGGCCCCGGCTCCTACCAGAGTATGAATCTCATCGATGAAAAGCATCACATTGCCCGCCGATTTTATCTCGGCGATGACCTTCTTCAATCTTTCCTCGAATTCTCCCCGATACTTGGTACCGGCGACCAGAGCCCCGATATCCAGTGTTACCAACCTTTTCCCGCGCAGGGTTTCGGGGATGTCACCGGAAGCAACGCGATGCGCAATGGCTTCGGCGATGGCTGTTTTCCCCACGCCTGCTTCTCCGATGAGCACCGGATTGTTCTTCCGCCGCCGGCTGAGAATCTGGATCACTCGTTGTTGCTCTTTGGCTCGTCCGACAACCGGGTCCAGCTTGCCTGCACTGGCAGCAGCCGTAAGATCGATTCCCAATTGATCCAGAGTGGGGGTTTTGGAAGCTGTCCCGGTTTTAGTTCCGGAACCCGCACCGGCACCTGCGCCTGCGCCAACTTTGCCCTGCGGCAAACTCTCATTGAGGAAACGCAAAACCTCGGCACGAGCCTTATCCAGACTGACTCCAAGGCTTTCCAGTACACCGGCAGCCACTCCCTCGCCTTCCCGGAGCAAGCCCAAGAGCAAATGCTCGGTTCCGATGTAGTTGTGGTTCAAATGTCTTGCTTCATCTACCGCAAGCTCGATTACTTTTTTAGCTCTGGGAGTTAGCCCTACTTCACCCTGGCTCTTACTCTCACCACGGCCGATCACAAATTCAACGGCAGTTCTGATTTTTGGCAACTCCACGCCAAGGTTTGCCAGCACTTTGGTACCCACGCCGGTTCCTTCACTGACAATCCCCAGAAGGATATGCTCCGTGCTGATATAACTATGATTAAAGCGCTGAGCCTCTTCCTGAGCCAGAGCCAGCACTTTCCGTGCTCTTTCGGTGAATTTATCAAATCGACTGGCCATTTTCTCACCTCAATAATACTTAGAGTATTTGGCCTACTTTACTATTATACGCTTCCTACGATAAAAGGTCAAAGTTAACTTGCCTTTACGGAACCTTTTTGTTGTGATGATTAGCCATGATTCTACCACAATGATACCCATAATACCAGCCCGGTGGAAATAGTGTGTACCCTTAATTTGCCGGAGGGTTAGTTTGAGTATTTTGACGATTTCGCGACGTACCGAAAATTTGCTATAATTGGTCGGGAATTATTTTCAATTCGAAGGAGGATCAGTCAATGGATTTTGAATTACCCGAAGAAATGAGGTTGTTGCGGAATACGGTTCGTCAATTCGCTGATGAACAGATTGCCCCGTATGCAGATGAGTGGGATGAAAAACACTATCTGCCTTATGAAGAAGCCATCAAGCCGATGGCCGAACTGGGCTTTTTCGGGACCGTTATTCCTGAGGAATATGGCGGCAATGATATGGGATGGCTGGCAGCCACGATCATCACGGAAGAGATCGCACGGGCTTGCAGTGCCCTGAGGGTGCAGATCAATATGGAGACGCTCGGCTGCGCCTATACCATTTTCCGGTATGGTTCGGATGAACTCAAACAAAAAGGTTACATTCAGAAGCTGGTCAATGCGGAGTATCTGGGTTGCTTCGGCATCACCGAGCCTGAGGCCGGATCAGATGTGATGGGCATAAAAACCACCGCAGTTGATAAAGGCGATCACTGGCTAATCAACGGCTCCAAAACATGGATTTCTAATGCCAGTGTTGCCGATGTGCTTATTTGCTATGCTTACACTGATAAAGAAGCCCGGGGGAAGGGCCTTTCGGCATTTGTTATCGAGCCGAAGAACTTTGAAGGTGTCAGCACGACCGCTCTGGACAAGATGGGAACCCACTCGATACCCACTGGTGAGGTATTCTTGGAGGATGTGAAGGTACCTAAAGAGAACATCCTCGGCAAACCGGGCGATGGCGCCAAGATCGTCTTTACTTCGTTGAACCAGACCCGCCTTTCTGCCTCGGCTGGCGGTATAGGGGTAGCGCAGGCTTGTCTGGACTCCACGGTCAGTTATTGCCAGGATCGCAAGCAGTTCGGCGAGCCTATCGGTAACTTCCAGATGAATCAGGACTTCATTGCTCAGGTTGCCTGCGAACTGGAGGCCGCCCGATATATGGTATACAAGTCCGCTTTGGAAAAGGATCAGGGGAACATCGGTAACACCTACGAGGTAGCAATTGCCAAATATCTTTCCGGGGAAATCGCTGTTAAGGCCTCACACATGGCGATGAAAATCATGGGCGCATATGGGTATTCCACCGAGTATCCGGTGGCCCGATATTATCGCGACGCGCCGCTGTACGAGATTGTA
>CAZJQZ010000026.1:0-23268 GCA_964548045.1 uncultured Dehalococcoidia bacterium
CCAGGGTATCTAATCCTGTTTGCTCCCCACGCTTTCGCGCCTCAGCGTCAGGAATAGCCCAGGAGATCGCTTTCGCCACTGGTGTTCCTCCCGATATCTACGCATTTCACCGCTCCACCGGGAATTCCATCTCCCTCTGCTATCCTCAAGTCTGGCAGTTTCCTTTGACCTCTCCCGGTTAAGCCGGGAGCTTTCACAAAGGACTTATCAAACCGCCTACACGCCCTTTACGCCCAATAAATCCGGATAACGCTTGCCACTCACGTATCACCGCGGCTGCTGGCACGTGATTAGCCGTGGCTTATTCCTTGGGTACCGTCAGAGCTTCTTCCCCAAGAAAAGAGTTTTACGACCCGAAGGCCTTCATCACTCACGCGGCGTTGCTGCGTCAGGCTTTCGCCCATTGCGCAAAATTCCCTGCTGCTGCCTCCCGTAGGAGTCTGGGCCGTGTCTCAGTCCCAATGTGGCTGATCATCCTCTCAGACCAGCTACCCGTCGAAGACTTGGTGAGCCATTACCTCACCAACAATCTGATAGGCCGCAAGCCCCTCCTTAAGCACCCGAAGGCTTTGGTATTTGGGCCTTACCCCAATACATTATGCGGTATTAGCCACGATTTCTCATGGTTGTCCCCCACTCAAGGGCAGGTTGCTTACGTGTTACGCACCCGTCCGCCACTAGGAAATAAAACCGAAGTAATATTCCTCGTTCGACTTGCATGCATTAAGCACGCCGCCAGCGTTTATCCTGAGCCAGAATCAAGCTCGCCATCTAAAATTCTTCCTTCCACTATCCAGTTGTTAAGGTGCTTTTAACGACCTTATTGTTATATCATGTCAGCGATAGCACTGTCAATAGAGCTATTGCCCCAAAATTCATTTCTTGTGAAAGATTATCAGCATATGCAAGTTAATGCGCCAATCGTATTTGACAAATATAAGAAAGCATGGATAAAATACACTGGTTCCCGATGTCCGAGGAATCAGAAGGGGCTGTAGCTCAGTTGGGAGAGCGCCTGCTTTGCACGCAGGAAGTCAGGAGTTCGAGTCTCCTCAGCTCCACCATCCTTTACCTCTTACTGTTCACAACCAGCAGGTAACTGCACAGTAATCCCAGTCCACTTGAATTTGCGAATGATAAAGCGAAAGAGTAATATACTATATGTGCATGTTTGGGTGATGATGGTGCCGGGGGCGGGACTCGAACCCGCACCCGCTTTGAGGCGGAACGGATTTTAAGTCCGTCGCGTCTGCCATTCCGCCACCCCGGCATCGGTCTGATTGTATCCTTTTTGGCTGACCGATTCAACTGTTTTCACAAAGGAAATCCTGTCGATCGGCACTGACAAATGCAGCGAGAGAGCCAATCAAAGCTACTGCGAGTAATAATCTCCCCTTGGAATCTGTTGCTGCGCACTTCGGATAACGCTGTAGGAATTATTCTTGCCGCAATTATTGGGGTTGGCTCTGGGTTCGGCGCCGTGGCCTTCTGGAAACTGATCGAGTTCTTCAGCTGGGTATTCTTCAAAAAAGGTGCGGACTGGTTCGATTTCCTTGGCGACTACTATGTCATAATTCTCCCCGCCATCGGTGGAATCATCTTCGGGCCGATCATTTACTATTTTGCCAGGGAGGCCAAGGGAGAGGGCCCGCCGGAGATCATGGAAGCAATGGCACTCAGAGGCGGGCGGATTCGGATGCGTGTAGCGGTAACGAAAGTGCTGGTATCCTCCATTTGCATTGGCAGCGGCGGTTCGGTAGGCCGTGAAGGCCCCATCGTTCAGATTGGTGGATCGCTTGGCTCGACCATCGGGCAGGTTTTCCGTATCCCCGAAAGATGGCTCCAGACGCTGGTACTGTGCGGGGTTGCCGGGGGAGTAGCTGCCACTTTTAATGCCCCCATTGCCGGAGCATTCTTTGCCCTGGAAGTGGTCCAGCGTCGGATCGTGGCCCTTAACGTCGGTTTCGTGATTCTCAGTTCGGTGATGGCCAGCATCATTTCCAGAATTTTTCTCTTCAAAGAAGATAACCTCACCTCATTTAAACTGCCGGAAAAATACGGCATGGCAAGCAACCAGGAAATACTGCTGTATCTCTTATTGGGGATAATATGTGCCGCCGCGGGCATTCTGTTCGTCAGGTTCTTCTACAAAATCGAGGACTTCTTCAAAAGATGGAAAGTACCAGTACTTCTGACACCCGTTATCGGCGGATTGCTGGTCGGGGGCCTCGGGTTCGTTTCGCTTGAACTAGTTTCCTCCGATACCTTCCTGGCCGATATTTTCGGAGTGGGCTATGGCAATCACTACGCAGCCGGAGGGGAATTCCTTGAAACGGGAACCCTGGATAATATCCTCACCGGTCAGGGAGCGATTTACATAATCGTTGCCCTGATAGCTTTAAAGGTTCTGGCAACATCGATTACCCTGGGCAGCGGGGGCAGTGGAGGAGTCTTCGCCCCGACCCTGTTTATAGGTGCGGCTCTCGGTAGCGTTTTTGGGAATCTATTTGGAAATCTATTTCCCGATATCACCGCTCCCGTTGGCGCTTATGCAATGGTGGGAATGGCCGGATTCTTCGCCGTAGCGGTTCGGGGACCCATAACTGCAATCCTCATTATCTTTGAACTCACCGGCGACTACGACATCATTCTTCCGGTAATGACAACAGTGGTGGTGGGAGTTATCATTGCCCGGGTATTCAGCAGTCAAAGTATTTATACACAACGATTGAAACGCAGGGGAGTGAACCCCAGCCTTATGGAAGAACGAGACGTTATGAGAACCATAACTGTCTCCCAGGCAATGACCAGAAACTTCCCTTCCGTGCCTCCTCATATGCCAGTCACCGAGGCATTAAGACAGATGGAGCGGATGGGACGCCTTGGCTTCCCGGTGGTTGATGTGGAAGGCCGACTGCAGGGAATCGTCACTCTTTCGGATATCCATAACGGAACCAAGAAAGAGGACTCCGAAATCCACTCACTTACCGTTCAAGATATCGCCACCCCGGCTAAATCACTCGTAGTGGCTTATCCGGACCAGACACTTTATCAGGCATTTCTGCAAGTAGGGGCCAAGGACTTGGGTCGCGTCCCGGTGGTTGATCGCAAAGATCCTTCAAAAATAGTAGGAGTGCTCAGCCGTCACGATATTATCCATGCCTATATCAGCGGAATAACGCCACCGGCTCCCGGGCCACAGCCTCCGGAAGGCTCAATCGTCTTTTGACAGCTTTCGCTACCATCGAGTATCATTGAATTCAGGAAATGCCATGAGAACCCTCTGGAATTACATCGACGTTCTCAAGCCTCGTGAGACCGCACTGCTGACTTACATCGGACTCTGCGCCGCCATCGTCGCAGCAGATGGTTCCCCGGCAGCCTGGTCACTGGCTGGCGTTTTTGCGGCTGTTCTACTGGGCAGTGGCGGGTGTAATGGCCTAACCAATTATCTCGACCGCAACGTCGATATGCAGATGCTGCGTACCTGCGGAAGAGCAATTCCTACCCAGCGTATCTACCCTCCTGAGAAAATGCTCCCCCTGGCAATCGGGCTGGTGGTAATTGCATTGGGCCTCGCATGGATACTGCATCCACTGTGTTTCGCTTTTGGATTTGCCGGCACGATCGCTTCTGTAGTCTACCGTAAGCGGGCCATGTGCGTTTTCCAGGGAATGATCGCGGGGTGTGCGCCAGTGCTGATCGGCTATCTGGCCATTACCCAGGATATCAACTGGACCATTCTGTTCATGTGTCTGCTCATCGCAGCCTGGATTCCACTGCATGTCTGGAGCGTGATGATCGCCCGGCGTGAAGAGTACGTCAAAGCAAATATCGCCTATTTCCCCCTGACAATGAAGCCCGCCAACTCCATAAAACTGATCTTCGCCCTTTCAGTGATATTGTACATAGCTTCACTGCTCCTCTGGCACGCAGCCGATTTTGGCTGGTTGTTTTTCACGATAGCCAACATCTCCGGAGCGGTCATGGTCTGGGCCAGCTTCTGGCTTGTACGAAATATGGAATCGAAGGACTCGTGGCGGTTGTACAAGATATCATCCTTCCCCTATCTGGGGGTGATCTTTCTGGCCATGTGTATTGATTTCTGGATTTAGTAATAGGGGTACGTTGCAACGTGCCCTTACCCTGAGCCGCCCGAATGAAATTATTTGAAGTAGAAAACACCTGTTCTCAAACCGATGCCCGTGCCGGGACGATCACTACACCTCACGGTTCCATCCCGACACCGGTATTTATGCCACTGGCCACACAGGGATCAGTCAAGTCGCTTTCACCGGAAGATATCCAAAACCTCGAAGCGAAGATTCTACTCGGCAATACTTATCATCTCTACCTGAGACCAGGGCTTGAAGTAATCCGGGAATCCGGCGGATTGCACCGGTTCATGGCATGGGAAGGCCCAATACTCACCGATAGCGGGGGCTTCCAGGTTTTCAGCCTGGGGCACTTGCGCAAGATCAATGATGAAGGAGCTGTGTTCCGCTCACACATCGACGGCAGCGAGCACCTCCTCACCCCTGAGCTTGCCATCGAAATACAGGAAACGCTCGGAGCGGATATTATCATGGCCTTCGATGAATGTGCTCCGGCAGATGCCAAACCGGATGTTTTCCGGGAAGCGATGAATCGCACGCACCGCTGGGCAGAACGCTGTCTTGCCAAACATCAAAGAACGGATCAGGCGCTTTTTGGGATCGTACAGGGCGGTTTTTCGATGGAGTTGAGAAAGCAATCGGTGGAAGAGCTTACCTCTATGGATTTCCCCGGCTATGCCATCGGGGGTCTGAGTGTGGGTGAACGCAAAGATTTGATGTACCCGGTGACAAAGGAAACTGCCGCTTTACTTCCTGCGAGCAAACCGAGGTACCTGATGGGCGTGGGCTCGCCGGAAGACCTGGTTGAATGTGTTTCCTATGGTATCGATATGTTCGATTGCGCCCTGCCCACACGTATCGCTCGCAACGGGGCTCTATTCACCAGAGAAGGCCGGGCAAATTTGCGCAATTCTCGTTTCAAAAACCAGATGGAACCCATCGATCCGAATTGCGATTGCTACACCTGCCGCACCTTTTCCGCTGCCTATTTGCATCACCTTTTCAAATGCGAGGAGTTGCTGGGATACCGGCTGGCGACCATCCACAATCTGAGTTTTATTTTGAAGCTGATGGATCGGATGCGCCAGGCCATTATCGAAGGGACTTTTCCCCAATTCAAAGAGGATTTTCTGGCTGGCTACCAGACAGTGGATGAAGAAACAAGGGTAACTCAGAAAGCAAAGTGGATCACCGCACAAAGAAAGAGGTAGGGACAGGTTTAAACCATGCCCCCTGCTTTTCTCATTGCAGCGCCTTGTTGAAGACAAAACCAATCAGACTGATAATCAGTGCTCCCAGGATAGCCGACCAGGGATTGGCAATCGCAAAAGAAACACCGACATCGCTTTCGTAAGCTTCGAGGAGATAAAGCATAGCGGTGTTGGCTGCCAGGGTCAGCATCCCAATCATGGGGTCTTTGAGTGCTACGAACAGGCGGGAGAGGATCGGGTTGACCAGTACATTTATCGCCCCTATGATGAGAGCCACGATGAGAATTGTCTTCCATCCACCAGTGTGCAAACCGGGAATGAGATAATCCGCCGCCCAGAAAGCCAAACCGCTGACCAGAAACTCAACAATTATCCGGGCAAAAAAGCCGCCGCTTTTGGAAGTTTTTTCAAGTAACATCGGCTGTAACCGCTAATCCTAAGCTCACTTTAGCGGTTCGGAGTTGAAGCTGTCAACCCCGCTTAAGTTTGGGTCACCGCCAGCCTCTTTGCCACCAGGAAAAACACCGCGCCCAACAGAGCCAGCGGCAGCAGATAATACACCACCTGAAGCAGGCCCACGAAATGCCCGCCGGCAGCCAGCCGGGTCATGAGCTCGAAAGGAGAGGGGCTTGCGAAGTAGCTTAATCCGGCCACGGTAACCAGCCCCACCGAATAAACAAATTGGGCTCTTTCCCTGTCCTTCATGGCCAGCGCAATGATGCCCGCCCCAAAGGAAACTATAAAAGCGATCAGTATGGCAAGCAGGAGCACCGAAGGAATATTCTGAACCGAAAGACTGTTCAGTCTCAACAAACCCACCCACAAAATACACTGAGCCAGAGCCGTGATACCGGCAGCGAATATCTTGGAAGAGAAAATCGTGCCCAGCGAGAGCGGCGCCGACCAGAGCGTATCCAGAGTTTTGTTCTGCAACTCCTCCGAGATGGTATCGATGGCGATACTTCCCGCAATGAGGGCCGGGAAGAACATCAGCACCGGGATAATAACCACATAGAGGAATTCAAAACTGGTACTGGATTTGCCCTCCAGATCATCGTAGCGCAGATCGATTCCGTTCATCCGGCGCAGGTGGTTTTCCGCTTCCTTCAAAGGCGCATCGAGCGTCATCATGATAAGCATCGATTCCGTATCGGACTGCGGCAGGATGAGTTTCATTTCCACTACCCCGGAATCGCTCCGAGGAATGGCCATCACCGCATCAACCCGGCCGGACCTGAATTGCTCCTCGGCGGTTTCAATGTCGTCAAAACGGATTACCGTGATACTCGGGTCATTTTCCACATAATAAGCAATCGGGCTGGAGGTATAATCTACCACCCCTACTTTCAAATGCACCCTGGCATTCTCCCCGATGGATTCGGGACTGTAAAACGACATCACCCCGATCATCAGCATCGAAGAAAAGGCAGCAATGAAAAGCTGGATGAACACAGCGAACATGATCGTCTTTTCACGCCGGATCGATCTGAGTTCCCGTTTTACCAGAGCCAGAAATCTCATCAGAACAACTGCCCCCTCATCACAATCAGATTATAAGTACCGTGAATGAGCGCACCTGCCAGAATCGCCAGCGGGTAAAACCTGGCCCCGAGTCGCGCCGAAAGAAGGCATACCACGCAGGTAGTCACAAAGTGCATCGCCAGCGGCAGGATCAGCCAGCCGGAACCCAGCGCCGCTTCGATAAACATGGTTTTAGATACTACGCTCAGCGTTAGATAGAGCAGCAGCTTCTCTCCAAGGAAGAAGCCCAGCGCGGCGAAGAACGAGAACTTGACTACGCTTCTCAGCGAGTTGATGGCCCCGTTCTGCCAGAGCACTACTACGCCGATTGATTTGGCGATCTCCTCCGAGAGAATTGCCAGCGGGAATATGATCGCCAGCGCGGCTGTCTCGGGAAGATTCAACCCAATGACAATCGAAGCAAACTGCACCATCAGCACTATTGGAATAAGTATCAGGCTTACCAGAATCACCGAGAAGCTTAGATGGTTTCTATCCATCACCATATTGATCGCCTCGCTGAGCTTGCGGTGCAGCGGCCGAAAGCCCATGAGGTACTCTTCATTGAATACTCGCACCCCCACGAACACGGCCACGGAGAACAGCAGGTACAGAGGGATGGTAGCCAGCAGGTATTCCTTCAATCCAAACGGCTCATCCCGGTACATCTCCACCGCCAGCGTCAGAGGAGAGAAGTAGCTCACATCGCTTAAGCCCGTGAACATCGCCGGAGTGACCAGATAGGCGATCATCACCCACGCAGCCAGCACCGAGAAAAAGGTCTGATCTTTGAACGTCCGGTACAGCATGGCCACCATCAGCAGTGCACTGAAGATGAGCATGGAAACGGGGATGAAAATGGCCAGACTGAGCAGTATGTTGCCTCCGAGAATAAGTGTAACCACAATTATGGCAATGAACGAATACACAATGTACGGGATCATCTTGCCCGCGATCACCTGAAACGGGGTGACCGGCGCGGAGAACAGCACGATGAGCTTTCGGCCGATTTTTTCTTCCATAAAACTGCTGGTGAAGAATACACCAACCATGAATATGGGAATAATGTACAGGAAAGCCAGAATCACCTGTGCCAGCGGAATAGGAGGAGTTGAGAGTGACGGAACAATGATCTCCTTATCAGAAACAAACTCGGCCTTAAATTCCGGCAAGCCGTTGTTGTTTTTGAACTCCTCCAGTTGCTGCCTCACCGCGTCGTCGGTTTTCGCAACCACCTGAGCGGAATCCGGCTCGGAAGGGGGTGAGGTTTCAGGACCGGGGGCGGGTTCTACATCAGGCTCCGGGTCTGGCGAATCGGGTTCGGCGGGCTTCGGTTCCGGTCCCGGGGGAGGAGCAGGTTCGAAGGGAGTGGGCTCCGGTTTCAGTATATCCGAAAACGATGATATGCTCTCTTCTCCAGATATTTCATCATCAACCTTCAAATGGCGAACTTCGATCCGAAGCGGGAAAGCCTGATCAATTTCGTATTCCCTCGAAACCCTCAGCAATTCGGTCTTTTCCAGATATTGCTTGAGGGCCCCCAGCGCATACAGCGAGCGGTCATTTCTTCCCCTGTAAGCGACCTCATCACCGCTGACATAAAGATCGAGCTTTCCTTCCCAGAGTCGATTGTAACCGGCGTGCGGGTCAAGCGGAACGATCTTGAAGCGCTCATCGGTGATGGATGGAGCATCGGGAGAGATTCCCACGGCATACAGATGCCGGCTCATGCCGATATCCTGCTGGTAAACCACATAGCCAACGGCAGCGGCAAGTAGTATAATGGCAAACAAGGCAATCCTGGACTTGCCGGTGAATCGAGATCGCAGACGGGTGATTTCCCGTTTGGATATAGTGAAAATGATACGCATTGTTTCAAACGCTGTTTCCACGATTATACAACACAAACAGGCAAAAAAGATGCCGGGGACTCCTGTATCAAATCTACAGGTTAGCCCTCAAGATTGTTGTACCGAAAGGATGGTAGGATTGTTTCAAGGGAAAGCGCTGCATTACCGATGATTAAACTGGAAGCTCTGACTAAAAAATACCGGGACTTCACCGCCGTCGACAATCTGAATCTCGAGGTTAAGGAAGGGGAGATATTCGGCATCATCGGCCATAATGGAGCCGGGAAAACCACCACGCTCAAAATGATCGTGGGGCTGCTGGCTCCCACCTCCGGGTCCATCAATGTTATGGGCTGGGATATGACGAAGGAAAGCACCCTCGCCAAACGAACCATCGGGTATCTGCCGGAAGAAAGCCCCCTTTATGAAAACATGACCGTGCAGGAATACCTGATGTTCTTTTCCGAACTGTACAATCTGCCAAAATTATATGCCAGAGAACGCATGGACCTCCTTCTGGAATCGCTGAAACTTGGCGAAAAGGGCAAATACACCGGCGAACTTTCCAAGGGAATGAAGCGGAAAGTATCCATCGCCCGAACCCTGCTGCATGATCCCGATTTACTGATTCTCGATGAGCCCAATTCAGGTCTCGATCCGCTGACTTCATTTTTCATCATCGACTACCTCAAAAAACTCAATGAGGAAGGGAAAACCGTCGTAATAAGCGCCCACAATCTGTTCCACGTGGAGTACATTTGCGATCGGGTGGCCATCATAAAAAACGGAAAACTGGTGGTTTGTGATACAATTGAAGCCATGCGCGATAGTTTCGGCAAACGTGAATATGAGGTAATTTTCAAGGCAGAGGAAGAACTGGCCTACGAGACGAAGGAAGATAATTACGTATTCCGTGCTGCCGATGTTGCCCAGATTGCCACAGTGCTGCAAATGATATCCGAAAAAAACTGGGCCCTGATCGACCTTTCTGTGAAGCAATCCGCGCTCGAAGAGATGTACGTCGATATCATGGCCCGGGAATAGAACCATTATGAAATACCTGACAACCGAAAACGGTTATCGATCTCCAAATACTCGTCTCTCATGGCTTTTCCGCAGATTTCCCAGAGTGTTCTGCTACGTCAGAATGGCCCGTATGCTGCAACTGGGATCACAAGCTGCCAAAAAGGGAAACTACTCTGTCGAAAGACGCGTTGACGACAGCCTGAAGGTGGTTGAATATCTGGAGGATGTGGGAGTCAGATTTGAAGTGGAGAACACTAGCGCATTTCGGAAGCTCGAATCGCCGTGCGTGTTTATCAGCAACCACATGAGCACCCTGGAAACCTTTGTGTTTTCCTGCATCATTGAACCCTATCGAAAAATGACCTTCGTGATAAAAGAAGGACTGATCCGATATCCATTCTTCAAACACATCATGGTTACTCTGGACCCGATTGTTGTAACGCGTGAAAACCCCAGGGAGGATTTTCGGATCGTGCTGAAAGAGGGACAGGAACGCTTGAGCCGGGGCATATCAGTAGTCGTTTTTCCTCAGACCACCCGTAACCCGATATTCGATCCGTCCACCTTCAATACCATCGGGGTGAAACTTGCTGCCAAGGCAAAAGTACCAGTAATACCGATCGCCATAAAAACCGATGCCTGGGGCAACAGCGACTGGTTCATCCGGGATTTTGGCAAGATCGATCCGAACAAACCGGTCCATATCTGTTTCGGTGAGCCAATTGATATCCAGGGTAACGGCAAAGCCGAGCATGAGCAGATTGTCAGGTTTATCGAGGGTAAGTTGAGGGAATGGGCTTGAAAACCAATTCCTTACCCGTCCCCAACACTTCCCTCCAATATCCTCCGAAATTGCCTCTACCAATCGAATGTATTTTCAGGTAGAATTTCTACTATGGAATGCAATATCGAAGCCAATTTGCAGCGATGCAACTGCACCTACGAACCATGCAGTCGGAAAGGAAAATGTTGCGAATGTATCGCCTATCACTGGAAAATGAAAGAACTTCCGGCCTGCCTGTTCCCCGATGATGTGGAAAAGACTTATGATCGCTCGATTCGCCGGTTTATTCAAATCTACAAGGATAAAGTCTGAATTCCCGGAAGGGCAGGGCAGGGTGAAACTGATCGTGGGATTGGGGAACCCCGGGCGTGAGTATGCCGATTCGCGCCATAACCTTGGGTTCAAATGCATCAACCTGTTCGCCAAAGAGCGGGGTATCGAATTTAGCAAGCAGCGTTCAAAATCACGGATCGGGTTCGGTGAGGTGGACGGGGAAAAGGTGATTCTGGCCAGACCTCAGACTTTCATGAACCTCAGCGGCGAATCCGTTGCTCCGCTGGCACGATTCTACAAAATCGATACTTCAGATATCCTTATCATTCATGACGACGTGGACTTGCCACTGGGGAAAATACGGATACGTGAAAAGGGCAGCCCTGCCGGTCATAACGGCCTGAAATCAATAATTAAGCAACTGGGAAGCCAGAGTTTCCCTCGCTTGAAAATAGGGATCGGAACGCTGGAGTCAGACGATTCTGAAGTAAGCATGCGAACCCCGGAATACGTTCTCGGCCGCTTCACCAAAGAGGAAAAACTCATCGTTGCTGATATCTGTTCACAAGCCTCCGAAGCGATCTATTGCATATTGACCGAAGGCATCACCACCGCAATGAACAAATATAACGCCGGATAATCAGAATGCACGCACACGGTATAGACATTATCGAAATCTCCCGCATCGCAAAGGCCGTGGATTCATGGGGTGAACGCTTTCTCAATCGAATCTACACTTATAGTGAGATCGAATACTGCAAAGGAAGAGCGCCGGAACTGGCCGCCCGATTCGCGGGGAAAGAGGCGGTAATGAAGGCATTGGGTACCGGGCACGTCGGAGTATCGGCACAGGATATCGAGATACTTGCCGATGCGAAGGGAACGCCCACGGTCAATTTGAGCGGAAGCGCTCAAAACAAAGCCAGTGAAATTGGATTGGAAGGCCTTTCTATCACATTATCACATTCGCATGACTACGCCATTGCTTCAGTGGTAGGAGATAAATTATGAAAATCGTTACCGTTGAACAGATGATCGATATGGAGCAGCGCGGCGCCGAAGTAGGAGCCCCCCCGGATTTCCTCATGGAAAACGCCGGACTGGCAACGGCAAACTGCGCCCGAGACCTCCTTGGGGATGTTGTGGAGCGATCTATTCCGATTTTGATTGGGCCGGGAAACAACGGTGGAGACGGCCTCGTCGCCGCCCGGCACCTGCACGACTGGGGAGCCAAAGTCCACCTGTTCCTGATTAAACGCAAAACCGAAAACGACAAGAACTTCGCCCTCGATATGGAACGGAACATCCCGTGGACAGATGCCCTTGCAGAAGAAAACCGGGCAATTTTCAACGAAACTCTTTCATCGGCTGATCTGTTCATGGATTCCCTTTTCGGCACCGGCAAGACTCGCCCATTTGAAGGCATTCTCAAAGAGCTGCTCGAATCGGTGGCAGAGGAGAAGAAATCCCGTCCGGAGATGCAAATACTGGCGGTCGATCTCCCCTCCGGTCTGGACGCCGATACCGGAGCAATCGATCTAGTCACTATAACCCCGGATCTGACAGTAACCTTTGCCTGTCCTAAAATCGGGCTCCTCAGATTCCCGGGTGCGTCCTGCCTGGGACAGCTTCAAATAGCTGATATCCAGATACCGGAATACCTGTCCGATCACATTCCCACCGAACTTATCACAGGCGAGATGGTACAATCCCTGCTCCCTCCCCGCCCGCTTAATGCCAACAAGGGAACATTTGGCAAACTGATGGTAGTGGCCGGTTCGGTCAATTACATCGGCGCGGCATATCTCGCCTGCGAAGCGGCGATGCGCGTCGGGACGGGATTGGTAACTCTGGCCACGCCCAAAAGTCTGCAACCAGTGCTGGCTGGCAAACTTACCGAGGTGACCTACCTGCCACTTGAGGAAAGCAATCCGGGAATGATTGATGCCGAAGCGGTATCAACTATCCGGGGGCAAATTGCCGACTATGATGGCCTTCTTCTGGGATGCGGACTGGGACAAAATCCGCCAACAGTTGAATTCGTGAAAAAACTGCTCTCCAACGGTCTTTCAGATAAACCAACGGTGATCGATGCCGATGCACTGAATATCCTGGCAGGAGCGGAACAGTGGTGGCAGAATCCCCCGGAAAACGCTGTACTCACCCCCCATCCGGGTGAGATGTCCCGCCTCATGAAAAAACCGGTGGCCGAGATACAGGAAAACCGCCTGGAAGCCGCCTTGATGGCTGCCGGAGAATGGAACCAGACGGTGGTTCTCAAAGGGGCTTTCACAGTAATCGCTTCACCCGATGGGAAAGCCAGAATCTGTGGCATTGCCAATCCGGGGTTAGCCTCAGCAGGAACAGGTGACGTACTGGCCGGTGCCACTGCCGGATTCATAGCCCAGGGACTTTCCGCTTTCGATGCGGCCACCTGCGGAGTCTATATTCATGCCATGGCCGGAGAGATTGTAAAAGCAGAAATTGGAGATACTGGTATGATCGCCAGTGATCTTCTGCTAACACTGCCGGTGGCTATCAACGAATTGAAAGAGAATCTATAGGATATTGTCCCGGATGTCCCGGAAAGGTTATAATGCTTTTAGCATGGTGACAGGTAAACACCACCACTAATATCTGGCCCACCCGATATTGAAAAGGAAGTGTTCTTTGCTGCGAATTGAGGTATGGAATAAACCTGATTTCCCTGATCCCAGGGCCGAAGGCCTCAAAAAAGACATCACCGACCTGGGAATCGCAGGTATAGAGAACGTACACATTTCCGATGTATACTCCCTAACCGGTGAGCTGGGCACGGACGATGCCAACCGGATATGCACTGAGATACTGGTTGACCCTATAGTTCAGGATTACCGTTTCGAGATGGAACCCGGCATTCCTGAACAAATTACGGGATTCTTTGTTGAAGTTGCCTACAATCCCGGTGTGATGGACCCTATTGAGTTCAGCCTCAGAAAAGCCATCACTGACTTGGGTATCGATAAAGTAAAGGCCATCAAAACCGGTAAGAAATATGTTCTCGGGGGAAGCGTTTCGGAAGACAATCTGCAATCTATCGTGAACAAGCTGCTGCTCAATCCGGTGGTACAGCATGTAGTGACTCAAGAGGAACGGATAGATGCTGATGCGCACGATTACGAATTCAAGCTGACCACCGTTGACCTTATCGGCATCAGCGATGCCGAACTGGAAAGCATCGGCAGTCACAAACTCTCCCTGAACCTGGAGGAAATGAAGCGGATTCAGCAATTCTTCGCTTCCATCGGACGCAATCCCACTGATGTGGAACTGGAAACACTGGCCCAGACATGGTCCGAACACTGCGGGCACAAGACCTTCAAAGGGAAAATCAAGCTTGGCGACACCGTAGTTGACAACCTCCTTAAAAGCACCATTGCCAGGGCTACTCAAGAACTTGATAAACCCTGGTGTCTTTCCGTATTTGTCGATAACGCCGGAGTGATCGATTTCGACGGCGAATACGCTCTTTGCTTTAAAGTTGAAACCCACAATCACCCCTCGGCCATCGAGCCCTATGGGGGAGCCTCGACCGGGATAGGAGGGGTGATTCGCGATCCATTAGGCACCGGATTGGGAGCCAAACCAATCCTCAACACCGACGTGTTCTGTTTTGGCACACCCGACTATCCACACGAAAAACTGCCCAGTGGCACACTCCATCCCCGCCGGATATTCAAGGGGGTCCGCGCCGGCGTGGCCGATTACGGCAACCGGATGGGCATACCCACCTCCAACGGGGCCATCCTCTTCGATGACCGGTATGTAGGCAACCCCCTGGTCTATTGCGGGACACTGGGAATCATGCCCTCTAAAATGGCTCAGCCGGGTCAGCAGAAACCCGGAGACAAAGTAGTTCTGCTGGGAGGAAAGACCGGTCGAGACGGCATTCACGGCGTAACCTTCGCCTCGGTTGAGTTGACCCAGGAATCTGAAGATACCTCAGCCAGTTCCGTACAAATCGGTGACCCTATCACGGAAAAGAAAGTGCTCGACGCTATCCTGAAGGCAAGAGACATGGGATTGTTTCGCCGAATCACCGATTGCGGAGGGGGAGGACTCTCCTCAGCCGTGGGTGAAATGGCTGAAGAGACCGGCGTAAAAGTTTATCTGGAACAAATCCCGTTAAAATACTCCGGATTGTCCTACACCGAAATATGGATTTCGGAAGCCCAGGAACGGATGCTGCTGGCCGTACCACCCGAAAATTTACAACAGCTATTGGATCTGTGCGCCGCTGAAAACACGGAAGCTTCAATAATAGGTGAGTTCACCGATACCAAAAGGCTGGAGCTTTTCTACGATGGACAGCAGGTATGCGATCTGGAAATGGATTTCCTGCATAACGGAACCCCCCAGGTGGCAAGAGAAGCTGAATGGAAACAGCCGCAACACCCTGAACCGGATTTTGCGGAGCCGGAAGACTTAAGCCGGGATCTGCTGGATATCCTCGGCGCATGGAACGTGTGCAGTAAGGAATGGGTCATCCGCCAGTACGATCACGAAGTGCAGGGAGGCAGCGTACTTAAACCACTGGTAGGAGTTGCTGAAGACGGCCCTGGCGATGCCACTATAGTGAAACCGGTACTTGGCTCAAACATGGGCGCTATAGTATCCAACGGGATCAACCCCAAATACGGAGATATCGACCCCTACTGGATGGCCGCCTCCGCCATCGACGAAGCCCTGCGGCAAATCATAGCCGTCGGCGGCAACCTTGAGAGGGTGGCTCTGCTCGATAACTTCAGTTGGGGAAATCCCACCAAACCGGATCGGTTGGGCGCGCTGGTGCGGGCAGCGCAAGCCTGCCATGATCTTTCCCTGATATACGAGGCACCGTTCATCTCCGGCAAGGACAGCCTTTTCAACGAATACGATGTGGAAGGGAAAACCATCTGCATACCCCACACTCTCCTGATTTCGGCAGTAGCCGTAATGGATAATGTGAGCAAAACTGTCTCCATGGATGCCAAACAGGCAGGCGATCTTATCTACATTGTCGGTGCAACCTGCAACGAACTCGGTGGTTCACATTACTTCGGCAACCACGGCTTCATTGGAAATACTGTGCCAAAAGTTGATGCTGTCAAAGGCAAGCAGACAATGGACTCCCTGAGTTCCGCCACACAGCAGGGGCTGGTTGCCTCCTGTCATGATTGCAGTGAAGGAGGCATCGGGGTGGCTGCCGCGGAGATGGCCTTTGCCGGTTGCCTGGGCATGACTATAAAACTGGATTCGGTACCGCTGAGCGAACCCATAACCCGAAACGATTACATCCTGTTCTCAGAATCGAACTCCCGGTTCCTGGTGGAAGTATCGCCCGATAACAAAGAAGCCTTCGAAAAAACAATGGCAGGAATTGATTTTGGCTTGATTGGCGAGGTAACCGGATCGAAGACTTTGACCGTTTCCGGTATCGACGGTCGGCAAATAGTTTCAGCAAGTATTGAAGAACTCAAGGAAGCCTGGCAGAAACCCTTGCGATGGTAGGATATTGAGATGGCTACACCTAAAGCATTAATTTTGAGAGCTCCCGGAACCAACTGCGATGAAGAAACCGGGTTTGCCTTTGAACTGGCCGGAGCGAAAGCAGAACTGGTTCATATTAATGAGCTTGTCTCCGGCAGAAAAGCCCTGGTTGACTATCAGATACTGGTCATTCCCGGCGGATTCACTTATGGCGACGATATCTCGGCCGGAAGGATACTCGCCAACGAAGTACGATTGAAAATCGGCGACCGCGTTCGAGAATTCATCGATCAGGGGAATCTCGTTATGGGCATCTGTAATGGCTTTCAGGCTATGGTCAAAGCAGGCATCCTGCCCCCTTTATCAAACAACGGTGCGCAGGGACTAACCCTGGCACCCAATGATTCCGGCAAGTTCGAGTGCCGCTGGAGCTATCTCCGCGCCAACGAGTCGAGCCCCTGCGTATTCACTGCCGGAATGGGTATCATGTACCTGCCTGTAGCCCACGGGGAAGGGAAAGTGTTAGCTGATCCTAAAGTATGGGATCATGCCAGCATCGCTGTACAATACTGTGATGAAAGTGGCAACATCGAGACAGGCTACCCTGATAACCCCAACGGTTCGGAGCAAAACATTGCCGGTATTTGTGATGAATCGGGACGCATCTTTGCATTGATGCCACACCCGGAACGGTATGTGATGGGAACGCAACATCCTCGTTGGACAAGAATAGGGCTCAAGGAGTCCGGAGATGGGCTTCAGATATTCATCAACGCGGTCAACTGGGCAAAAAGCATCTAAAATCTCTTGCGCAACTCTATCTGAAAAGGCAGGAGTATGCGGGACCGATGGAATATAATTTTCGATCCAGAAATATTCTCGCGCGCGAATTCCCACCCGTCACCCTGAATTTGCACATGCCCTCTTCCGAAATTGGAGGAATGCTGTTTCCACCAACATCCCTTATTCATTTTCGCTGGAAAAACCTCTTGGATATCTAAGGAACTTCTGAACAAGGAGCGGGGATCAAGAAATCAACGAAGGGTAACTGAGAGCATCCGCTCTCATGTTGATTCTATCCGATTGTGTAATAGTTGGAGCCGATGCTCCAACCTACCCATACTTGAAAGTCAATCAGAGGTTATCTAATGAAGTTCAGATGATCAATAAGGAGGTGTAGTTGTGGCCAATATCAAAACGAAAAAGGGCGTTATCGGAATTATGACTGGCGGAGGTGATGTTCCGGGACTGAATCCGGCAATTCGAGCAGTCACCATCAGGGCCATCAGAGAGGGGTATCAGGTAATAGGGATTCGTCGAGGATGGGCTGGCACTGTGGATATCATCCGCGACAAAAAGGCCGACAACAGCAATAACTATCAAATCCTCACCAAAGAGATCGTCAACAAAGCAGGGAGAACGGGCGGCACATTCCTGCATAGCTCTCGCACACATCCGGCTTATGTTAAAGAAGCAAATGTGCCGGAGCATTTGAAAGACACATACAATGACGAGATTAACGACTTGACACCTGAAGTACTGAAGAACCTGGATTTTCTGGGCATCGACTATCTTATTCCCATAGGTGGTGATGACACTCTCAGCTACGCCGTTCGCCTGTACAGGGAAGGAGTAAAAGTTGTGGCTATTCCTAAAACAATGGATAACGATGTTCCCGGCACCGACTATTGCATCGGCTTCAGCACCTGCGTTACCAGAACCATAATGATGACCAACAGCTTGCGCACATCAGCAGGATCACATGAAAGATTCCTGGTTTTAGAGGTATTTGGACGTGATGCCGGTTTTACAGCCATGCTGCCAGCAATGGCCGGCGCATCGAACCGATGTGTTATACCAGAGTACAAATTCAAAATCGATCGACTGGCAGAGTTACTTTCTGAAGACAGGCGCAAAAATCCGAGCAACTACTCAGTTGTCCTGGTATCGGAAGGAGCTACATTCGAAGGTGGAGAAACCATTTTCTCCAATACCGCCACAGATGATTACGGACACGCCAAGCTCGGCGGTATTGGAGACCTCGTTTCAGCAAAACTGAACGAGCTTTCCCCAAAATTCAATGATGGCAAACAGGTAAACGTCATTAACCAGAAACTGGGATACCTTGTCAGGGGAGGTGACCCCGACGCCATTGATTCCATAGCCCCTATGGCTTATGGCACTATGGCGCTAGATCTGATTCTCGAGGGGGTTCATGGCCGACTGGTGGTTTTGAAGAACGGGCGATATGACAGCATGCCCATCGACGTTGTCACCAGTTCCAATAAAAGAGTCAATATAAAGAAGCACTATAATACGGATCGTCTACGCCCTCATTACCACAGTTTCGAGACGAAACCCCTGTTCATAATGACAAGTGAGTAGTCATGTCATGGCCTTCGGCCGCAATTGAATAATTGACTCTCCTGCAAAAAGGTTTTTTCAGCCCCCCTGCCCCCCAATCTTGGGGGGATTTTAATCGGGGGACACCCCCGAAAGCCCCCGACAGGAAGTCTCCTGTACCTCTTTTTGCAGTAACATCATAATTTATATTCCCCCAAGATTGGGAAATCAAGGAGATCGATCAAAGCTTCCCTAACTTGAAGACGGCATCTTCACGGTTTTCATCATCCTGTCAATTTCCCAGAAAGCTCTCAGGGAAACGATCTTCCCTTCCTTATTGACACGGTAAACGAAAACCCCATCACATTTGGCAGTGCCACCATTGGGAAACGAGAGATTGATTGTACCCACGTTGGCTACTTCATCGGCACAGGCAAATGAATCACGAATATCAAACTTGATAGTATTGGGTGCAATGGCATTATCCCAGAAAGCGGAGATGGCCTCCTTGCCTCTCTGCCCCTTGCCTTCCGCATCATACGGGCCCGGACCCACCGGGTCTTCAATCACCGCATCATCGGCAAACAGTGCCAGCCATTCTTCTCTGGCCTTTCTCTCAGCCGCACTCATTGAACGCTTCGAGGCAGCTCGCGCCGGATGTTCATCTGTCATTCTGAACCTCCTCTATCTCACAAAGACTCAGCACACTGAGCCCCTAGGTTTTGAATTTGCTTTTGCACCCATCATTCCAGTGCTGCAAGCCACAACCGGTACATTTCTTAAATCGGCAATCAGGGGTTTCCTCTCCCTTCAGAGCAAGCTCGTACTCCCGCTTGAGGAAATCAGAACTTACGCCGGTCTCAATATGACCCCAGGGCAACGATTCATCCAGCGGCCTCTCTCCGGTGAAGCTCTGTGGATCGATGCCGAATTCATCGAAGGCCTGCATCCATTTATCGAAAACAAACTGGTCAGTCCAGGCATCGAAGAGACATCCCAACTGCCATGCCCTATGAATAACCCTGCCCAGTCGCCGATCGCCACGGGACATCACGCCTTCCAGCAAGCTCACTTTGGGATCGTGCCAAGAGAGCTGCGATCCTGTTTTCCGAATGCCTCGCTTGAGGATTTCATGTTTGGCGTCCAGTTCCGCGCCGAAATTTTGCCCCACCCGCTGAAACGGGGTGTGAGACTTGGGAATAAAAGTGGAAACGTTGACTTTTATATTAGGCTTCTTGCCGTCAGGGCCTTTTAGTTGACGCACCCGGCGAACCAGATCAACGATGCCTTCCACATCCTCTTCGGATTCCGTGGGCAGACCGATCATGAAATACAGCTTGAAACTGCGCCATCCACGCTCAAGCGCAATCCCAATCGCATCGAAAAGGTCTTCTTCGGAATTGCCTTTGTTAATAACACTCCTCAGCCTGGCAGTGCCGGCTTCGGGGGCAAAGGTCAAACCTGTCTTGCGTTCGCCTTGAATCGCTCTGGCGAGGCCCACCGAAAAGGCATCCGGACGCAGGCTGGGAAGGGACAGATTCAAATGCTCTCCCTTGTATTTCTCCGATATTGTGGCAACCAGTTCACTAATGCCCGAATAATCGCTGGTGGAAAGAGAGAGCAGCGAGATTTCATCGTATCCGCAATTGTTAACTATCGCATCCACAGCCTCGACCACCTCTGCCACCGTTCGTTCCCGAACCGGTCGATAAGCGATGCTCGCCTGACAAAAGCGGCAACCTCGCGTACAGCCACGCTGAATTTCCACTACACCCCGATCGTGGGTTACTTCGATGAAGGGAACCACCGGCCGAGTGACCGATGGAGGCAGTTCGGCCACAATGCGCCGTTCGATAGTAATCGGCGCCTCCGGCGTTTGGGGGATGACGGAGCCAAAACAGCCATCAGCATCATATTCAACGCGGTACAGCGAAGGAACATAAATGCCCCGAATCTTTACCAACTCTCGAAGCAATTCGTTCTTTGAACCTGATCCGTTTTTCTTCCAAATACGGAAAGATTCCACCAGTTCACCGAGCACTTCCTCGCCTTCTCCAATCACAAAGAGGTCGATAAAATCCACCACCGGCTCCGGATTGAGAGCACAGCTCCCGCCAACAATCACCAGAGGATGAGAATCATCGCGTTCGGCAGCAAAGACGGGTATCCCGGCCAGATCAAGCATATTGAGCACGTTGGTATAGCCAAGTTCGTACCCAAGAGAGAAACCGATGATATCGAAATTGCTCAGGGGACGTTTCGATTCCAGACTGAAAAGAGGAATATTTGTCTCCCGCATCGCAGCGGCCATGTCCGTCCATGGGGCATAGACACGTTCAGCCAGAACTTCCGGTCGCTGATTCAAAAGGTCATAAAGGATCGCAACGCCCATATTGGACATGCCGATCTCATAGACATCGGGAAAGGCGAGTACAAAACGCACATCAACCGAATCCCAGTCCTTGATAACAGCGTTCCATTCACCACCGGTGTAACGAGCCGGGCGAGAAACGCTATGTAATATGCTATCGAGTTCCTTCATTTCTTGCATCACCTACAAACCTGAATATTATAGCTGTTGAACTGGGAAGAGCGCAAATCAGCAATCAGGGTTGCCAAAGGGGCCACAGCACGTTAGAATTTAAGCGGAACTAAAGCACAAATCGGAGTGAGTGAACAATGGGCAAGAAACAATATCAATCGCAGGGTAGATACGCTAGAACAGGCAGCCAAGCCAAAAAGAAACGTTCAAACGTTCAACGAAGCGTCAATTCGGTCTCATCAGAGCAAGATATGTCCGAGGGCGCAGCTCCGTCAGTTCCAGCAACCCCACGCGCCTCAACGCCAGCAGTCACCACTCCCCACACCTATGTCATCTCGGATATGGTTCATACCCTTATAATCGCAGTGATAGCCTTCGTCATACTGGCAGTACTGTCTTTCGTTTTGTAAAAAGAATCACCACAACCGCCACTGACATCGAACTTGCTTACTCAGCAGAAAAACTTGTCAGCCCGTCAAAATTCAGTGTGGCAAAGTAGTCGTCCACCGTTTCGGCCCGGCGGATTTCCACCACTTCTTCATTTTCCCGAAGCAACAATTCTGCCGAACGCAGTTTTCCGTTGTAATTGAATCCCATCGCGTAGCCATGCGCCCCGGCATCGTGTATCACCAGCAAATCACCGGGAGAAAGTTCCGGCAGGAAGCGATCAACGGCAAACTTATCGATGTTTTCGCAGAGCGAGCCAGTGACATCGTAAACGGTATCGTGAGGCACATTTTCCTTGCCCATCACCGTGATGTGATGATATGCCCCATATATGGCCGGACGCATGAGATCGGCCATAGTAGCATCCAGACCAGCAAAATTTTTGTACGTTTTCTTGATATGCCGAACCCGAGATACCAGATAGCCGTAAGGCCCGGTAATCATCCGGCCGCACTCCATGAACAGCTTCAGCGGAGCAAGTCCATTGGCCGCAATGATTTGCTCATATCGATCCTTCACACCGCTGCTCACCACATTCAGATCAACCGGCTCCTGATCGGGTTTATAGGGAATCCCGATACCACCACCGATGTTGACGAACTCGAAGCAAATCCCCAACTCCCGCGATATTTCGACTACCAGATTGAAAAGTATCTCCGCTGTCTCCACGAAGTAGCTTGCCTCAAGTTCATTGGAGGCGACCATGGCGTGGAGCCCGAACCGATTAATACCTTTATCACGGGCAATCCGGTAACCTTCAAAAAGCTGCTCCCGGGTGAACCCGTATTTTGCTTCCTCCGGCTTCCCGATGATTACATTTCCCTCTTTCAATGATCCCGGATTGTACCTCATGCAAATGAGCCCGGGCAATCCGGCATGCGTTTCGAGAAATGGGAGATGGGTGATATCATCGAGATTGATGATCACTCCCATCTCCTTCGCCTTTACGAACTCCTCCGCCGGGGTATCGTTGGAACTGAACATTATCTCCTCACCGATGATGCCTGTTTTTTCGGCAAGCAGCAACTCAGGCAGGGAACTGCAATCGACACCAAACCCTTCGCTCTTGAGTATTTTCATCAGGTAAGGATTGGGAGCTGCTTTGACAGCAAAGAACTCCCTGAACCCTTCGTTCCAGGAAAAAGCCTGCTTCACATACCGGGCATTCGCCCGGATCGCCTTTTCATCGTAGATATGAAACGGCGTGGGGTATTTTTCTGCTATTTGTTCAAGTTGATCGATAGTAAACGGAACCTGCTTTTCTGCCATAGTTGAACTCGATTAATAAACTGCCAAACGGGTTTAAGATCCTTCGCCGAGAGCGTAAAGATGTTTATCATAAGAACCAAAATATATCGTGCCATCCGCTCCAATTGCCGGGGAGGAAAAAACGCCATTTTCTGTTTCATAGCGCCATTTGAGCGTACCATCCGAGTTGAGAGCGTAAAGGTAATTATCGTAAGAACCTACATATATTGTTCCATCCTGCCCTATAGAAGGTGTTGAACGTCCAATCATATCCCCTGTTTCAAACGTCCACAAAACAGTCCCCGGTGCAATCGTTTCAGTAATAGCAAAAACCGATGCGCTTTGCGTTGTACGGTTTGCATCCGCCGTATCGGTTATCCGCACCAGACAGTTCGAGGAT
>CAZJQZ010000027.1:0-22873 GCA_964548045.1 uncultured Dehalococcoidia bacterium
AGGTGTATTAATATGTGTAATTCTGCAAATGCTTCGTTCTCCCAATTCTGCAATTTTCCGTTGTTATTCGGATTTTCAAATTATGCAGGTGTATGAGATGCCTGAGTGCGGCTGCCTGAAGAGATTTGTTTTCAAGCATTAACGCATTATTGAAAGGAGGGTTTTGATAAATGGTAGAAAAGGCCGGATTTATTGGAATGGGGGATATCGGTTTGCCGATGGCAAAGCAGGTAGTTGGCAAGTATCCAACAACGATATCGGGCCATCGCAGGCGTGAACCTATTGAAGAGATGAAGAAGCTGGGAGCCACTGAAGTCCAGACATCCAGGGAAGTGGGTGAAGCTTCCGATGCCGTGGTTATCATGGTGCAGAATGATAACCAGGCGGAAGAGGTAATCTATGGGCCCGATGGTCTGATGGAAGGATTGAAAGCTGGTTCCGGTATTCTGCTGATGGGTACCTTCCGCCCCAAATTCTGCCAGAGAGTTTATGAAGATGCCAAGGCCAAGGGTGTTGATGTGATCGATGCCCCGGTGGTCGGCGGCAGGATGGGAGCGGAAAAAGGAGCTCTCGGCATCAGCGCCGGTGGCGACGAAGCTGCAATCGAGAAATTCCGCGAGATTCTCGAAGTGATGGGCAAGATCACCTATTGCGGCACAATCGGAACCGGACAGATATTCAAGCTGGCCAATAACATGTGCGCTGTCGTTAACGGCCGGGTTGCGTTTGAGGCGGTTGCATGGGGAATACGGTGTGGTGCCAACGAGGAAGACCTGGTCAAGTACATGGCCAACGGTTCGGGCAGTAGCTATATTCTTCAGAACTGGGACTGGCTCAAGACGATTGTCTCCGGTGACCCGCCTCCGCCAACATACTACGTGGGGGCCAAGGATCTGCACTATGCTCTGGAGATTGCCCTTGAGATGCTGCAACCCTGTCCCACCGTGGGCCTGGTAAAGGAGTTGCAGCTAATCGGGCCACCGAAGTTGCCCAAGATCGAAGACTAGGCAGGGTAACTCCAGCCTGAAATCAAATCGCTTGAAGGAGGCTGCTATGGGAATATGCTATCAAGGGAAGACACTCAAAGAAGCCGTCGATGAAAGAGAGAGGCTCTTTGCCGAAACGGGCCATGCGTATGGGCTGGAGCAGCTTGATCTGGTGGAAGAGGACCCGGCCACCTTTATGAAGTTCCAGATGCGATTGGTGGCTGCCTGTATCAATGCCAGGGAAACGGCGATGATGATCTCTGCCAATCCCATGTCGATGGTGCAGGGAGAGCTGCTTTTTATGCTGGCGAATCCTGAAGGAGACGTCATTTCTGCTTCCTACGGATTGGCGGGTCATATTCAGTGTTTGCCGTTCATTATCAAGAGTATCGCAGATCTGGGGTTCGAAGACGATCCTCAAATAAACGAGGGTGATATCTTCCATTGCAATGACCCGATGTATGGTCCGCCTCACAATGCTGATAACTACACCTGGCTCCCGATTTATTACGGAGAAGAACTCGTGGGCTGGACAGTGGGTTTGAACCATATCGTTGATGTCGGCGGGATTCAGCCGGGTGGTCTGGGCACTGTTTCCACCAGCGTGTTCACTGATGGTTTCACCGTACCGCCTACCAAAACAGGGGCGAATTTCAAGCAGCATAAGTGGTGGGACCTCCACTGGAAACGGCGAACCCGAACCGAGATGTTCAATGTGCTGGATGACAAGATGCGTGCTGCCGGAATTGTGGTTCTCCATGACCGAATCAGGGAAATTATCGATGAGTTTGGAATTGACTATTACCGCCGTGGCTTGAGAGAGATCATTGAACGTGAGAGAAGGGTCTTGGTTGACAGAATCAAGTCTTTGGCTGTGCCCGGAAAGTATAACTATCTGCACTTTGATTGGGTAGGATACAAGGGTAATCTCGGCAGGCTTTGGCCGGCATCTAATAGAAACTGGATGCTGCATAAACCCGCCGAAATGAATATTCGGACCGATGGGACTTTGCTTACAGATGTGGAAGGTCTTGCCAGCGAGGGCGAATTCCATTGCAACGCCTATGAGCCTGCAGTGCGAATGCTGACGTCTCTTGGCATGTGGCCGATGTTCGCATATACCGAGACCATCAATTCCTCTTTGCTGTACATGACCGACTGGAATATCCCTCCCGGTTCAATGTTCAATCCTCAAAACCCGTGGGCGGGCACGGTGATGGGCCTAGGGTTGGTAGCGGGGTACATATTCATTTTCACCAATACTCTTAGTTATGCCTACTTCGCCAGGGGATATCTGGAAGAGACATTCCCTCAGGATGCCACCGGAATTGGCTACGGAATTTCCGGCATTCTCGGAGACGGTTTTCAGTGGGCAGGTGGGGACATGGGTTTGCTGACATGCGTAGCCGAAGGTGCTACTCCATACCATGATGGTTTCCCGGCTGCGGTTTGTTCCCCCAATCCGGCCTCAGATATGGGCGAGTTAGAAGTCACTGAATTTCTGATGCCCACTCAAGTGAATATTGGACGGAAGCTGATTACCGATTATTGCGGTCACGGCAAGTTCCGGGGAGGCCAGGGAATCGGTGTTTTACAGATGGTGAACCAGCCCGGGCAATTTGTGCAGATTGCCACTTTTGGAGATACACATGGCTTAGGGGCCTGCTCGATGGGTCGAGCGGGTGGTTATCCTACATCGAATAACGTGGTGATGTATGTACATGGCACCAACATGAGAGAACTGCTGGCAGAAGGTAAACCCTACCCCACAGATTTTGTTGAGCTGCAGGAGTGGATCAAAGAAGGCAAGCTGACGGCCGAGAGTGTTGAAATATATAATGGCTCCACCCCTACCATTCCAATGCAGGATGGTGACCTCTATGTCACATGTGCGGGTTCCCGTGGCGGTTGGGGAGATGTGCTGGAAAGGCGTTATGATCTCATTGAAGAGGACCTGCAATATGGATGGATTTCGCCGGAATGCGCCAAAACGGTTTATGGTGCGGTGACTAATGGCAATGGGAAAATCGATACTAATGCCAGTGATGCTTTGAGAGATCAGATGCGCAATCAAAGGAAAGAACGCTCGGTAGACGCGAAGGAATGGTGGAAACAGGAAAGGCAAATAGTACTGGATAAGAGCTGGCATGAGGATGCCCGCAATATGTTTGCCGATGCTTCCAAGTACGAAAAATTCCGCAAACAGTTCCATGTCATGTGGCAAGTACCGGAGGACTACACTCTGTAGGAGGGGGAAAGATGGAAAGAGATGATCGCTTCAGCAAGGAAAACCTGAAACGTCTGGTAGATGGCACGCTCCACTGGGAAGAAGTAAAGAAAGCCATACGCCTTTCCCCAAAGGACTCTGACCGTTTCTGGAAGTATCTGGAGGTCTTGCAGGAAAAAGTGCCGTGGGATGATAAGATTCTACTCAGGATTTCCGATCACCTGTACATCGTTGCCAAGGATGGCGGCGGCAGGGTGACCAAGTGCGATTGCGGGCATGAATTTGGTGATTACCGAATCAACTGGAAACTGGGTTGCCGAGTTTATGTTCGCAAGACCGATGAAGAAATTGGGGAAGTTGTCACCATACCCGAGGCCCGTCATAACATGGAACTGGTGGAAATGAGGGAATTCTACTGCCCCGGATGTTATGCCCTGCTGGCGGTGGAAGTGGTTCCTCCGGGATATCCGCCCATATTCGAAATGATTCCAGATCTGGATAGTTTCTACCGTGAATGGCTCGGAACACCCCTGTCGGATGAGAGCCCGGACTGGTTCGAGGATAAAACGTTGGAGACGCCCGCCCAGTGGGCCAAGGAGGGATAGAATGGCAGAAGATACTAAATATATTGTTGCCGAAGATGCCGGCGGTTCCATGACGGATTGTTTCCTCGTTGATACCGAAGGAAATTTCTCCACAGGCAAGTTCATCACCCATCCCGAGGATGAGAGCATTTCCTATATGGGATCGCTGAAGGATGCCGCTGACCGCTGGGGAATGACCTCCGAGCAAATTCACCAGAAGGCCATATCCTGCACTTATACCGGCACCTCGATGATTAACATCCTGGTGACCCAGGGCGGCAGCGATGTCGGTCTTTTGGTCACTCGTGGATTCGAACACCTGCCCATCATCGAGAGGGGCCTGACTTGGATCGGGCTGACTTACGAGGATATCCTGCACCAGCAGTTGCATGAGCACACCCCGTGGCTGGTCCATCCGAAGAATATCAAAGGGGTCACTGAAAGGATCGGCATCGGCAGCTATTACATGGAGCATCACTCCTTCCCCGGCACAGTGATTATCCCCATGGTTGAAGCGGAGGCTTACCAGGGGATTCAGGAATTACTGGATAACGGAGTTGAGATTATTGCCTGCATGTGTATCGGCTCGTATACCAACCCGATGCACGAGAACCGGATGAAGGAAATCGCCCTTGAGGTGATCGCCAGGAGCGGCAAAGAAATTCCTGTTGTTACCTCTAATGAGATGTGCGCGGTACCCAACGAAACCGAGCGACTCAAGACCCTGCTGGTTCAGTGCTACATTCAGGAGACAGCCAAGAAGGCACTGGTCCACGTTGAGGATTCCGCCAAAGCCGAGGGATACCAGCGTGAGTTAATGACCCTGCTTGGCTACGGCGCAGCCGCAACTGTTCGCTATCCTAAACTGGCTGAAGCGGTAGCTTCCGGACCAACGGGAGGGTTGCTTGGCGGCAAGTTCATGTCCGATTTTCTGAAACAACCGAACATGGTTTGCTGGGATCTCGGTTGCACCACCTGTGATATCGGTCTCATTGCTGGCGGACTGTTGCCGGTAAACAAGTCCCCTGAATTTGCTGGACACAAGGTCAGGATGCCCATGATCGCTATCGACTGCCTGGGTGCCGGTTGCAGCCATGTAGTTCATGCTGATGCTGCCAGCGGCCGCATCACTATCGGGCCAGAAAGCGTACGAGCAGATCTGGGTACGATGTATGCCTCCGACATAGTTACTATCGGTGATATTGACCTGACACTGGGATATGTGAATCCGGATTACTATCTGGGTGGAACCATTCAGATCAATACCGAACGGGCCAAATCCGAATTGAATAAACAGGTAGCCGAACCCTTGGGACAGGATATCTACGATGTATCCCTGAAGATATTGGACCTGCTGCATGCCAAGGTAGCAGATCACATGAACGGCATTCTTCTTTCTAAGGGATTGAACCCGGCCGAGTTCGCGCTACTGGTTTATGGCGCTGCTGGCCCGCTTCATCTTTGGGGACTGGATCGGGCAATCAACTTTGCCGAAGTAATCGTGGTTCCCTGGGCGGCAGTGTTCTCATCATTCGGTGTGGCTGCAGCGGAATACTTCCATCGCTATGACCAGGCGGTCACCTTCTTCCTGACACCGGAGATGCCTGATGAAATCAGACTGATGATGGGTGGAGGGCTGAGCCAGGCATGGGCAGGGCTGGAAGAACGCGGCTATCAGGAGTTAGAGGCAGAAGGCTTCTCCCGGGATCGGGTATCTTTCAGACACGGGATATCCTGTCGATACATTGGACAGCTTTCCAACTGGGAAGTGCCGGTGGAAGTCGGCAGGGTCGATTCAATTGATGACCTCAACAAGATCATCGGAGCCTTCGAAACAAACTACACCAACATCTATCCGTCCGGCGCCCGCTTCCCTGAGGCCGGTTATCAGATCACCGAGATTTATGTTGAAGCAGTGGTCGATAAACCAAAGCCGGTCATACACTCTTATCCGGTTCAGGGGAAGGAACCTCCGAAGGAAGCTTACAAAGGTGATCGAAAGGCTTACTTCGACGGTGAGTGGATGACCTTCAAAACATATGAGCAGGATTTGCTGGAGGCAGGCAACCGGATAGAAGGTCCTGCCATCATCGAACATACGCAGACCACTACGCTCATTCCACCGCAAAACTACATCGAACTGGACGAATATAAGTTCATGCATTACCGAAGAAAGTAAGCGTGAAAAACAGAAGTGCCCGGCCTTCATCAGCCGGGCACTTTCCCGAATGCTAGAGCTGGGTCAGGTTAAATCAAGGGGGGTGGAAATCATGTCTTTGGGGAAGTTATCAATTGCGCTTCTATCAGTTTTATTGTCGGTCTTATTCTTTTCAATTGCCTGCTCTTCTGATAGCGAAGAAACCCCTGCTCCTCTGGCCCGTCCCGGCGAAGAAATTCCGGAAGCCATTACAATTACAATTGGTGCCCTCACAGACCAGACGGGAATATCATCCAGCGCCCTGCAATATATCGACATGGCTCTTGAAGATACGGTCAATTATTACAATGAAAAAAACCTGATCCCGGGTGTGAAACTTGAAATAGTCAAGTATGATACTGTTTACGATACCTCAAAATTCCTGACCGGTTATGAATACCTGCTGAAGAAAAAAGGAGCGGACGTGATTATCAATTTTCTGCCTCCCGGGGTGCCCATACTAAAATCCAGGGCTGACAGGGATGAAATGCCTGTATTCACAATGACTGCCAACGTTGAGCCGGGAGAACTGGATGGTTCGTATATGTATTGCCTGGCATTGTCACCTACGTATGAGGCATATACTTTCCTTAACTGGATAGCTGATAATGATCCTGATTTTCCCGAAGACAGACCGGCTCTGATTGGCGGAGCCGCGTATACTGAGGGTTACAGCGATATCTTATTCGGGGCAGCAGAGGAGTATTGCAAGGCCCACCCCGATCAGTATAAATGGGTGGAAGATTACCAGAGCGATTTCAAAATGATCTGGGATTTTGAACTTGAAGGGCTAAAGGACTGCGACTATATATTCACACCTTCCCCTCCGATGAGTTTTGTGAAATCGTATAGAGAGGCCGGATATGACGCTAAGATACTCTGGACCGAGATTCACACTGTTTTCACCGGGATGTTTGATAAAGACAAGCTGGATTTGTGGGATGAAATGGATGGAAGCTATTTTCTTCTGACGAGCGGATGGTATAACGATGATAATGATCCTGTGATAGAAACGGTTAACAAGGTACTGGAGGAGGCTCATTCTGAAAGTGAAGCGGAAAAGATACGCAACAGTGGCGGCTCGTATCGGACGGTTATGCGGGCAGGCATGATCTGCGAGATAATTAAGGAGACCGTGGAACGCGTAGGTGCTGAGAATTTCAGCTCCGAGGCTCTTGCGGAAACTGCCAATTCATGGTCGTTCAGCTATGGGGATATTGAGGATTTCTGTACTTTCACGGATACTAAAAGATTCTCGCAGAATTACTACGTGGTGTTTGAGGTTGAAGTGGATCCCTCAAACCCTCATTCCTGGCAGTATATAACCAGAGCCAGTCCAGACCCGATTCCTCAAGTTACTGATCCTCACGGGTAAGAGTTTACTGAGCTTGAATTCACTGGTAGCATATTGTAAACTTTTGTTTGAGAACATAGGGGGTGAAAAATGAAGGTAAAAAGTATTAAATTATGGGTACATCTTCTAGTCGTAATCGCAATGCTGTCATTACTTGTGGTTGGATGTGAGGATGAAACAGCCGAAGAATCCCCCGCTCCCACTACCCCCGTGCAGACATCGAGCCCACAAGAGACGTTGACACCAACCCCGACGATTGAACCGTCACCGACTGTCTCTCCTGAGGCGGAGTCGGAATACCCGGATGAAGCCCCTAAACTTCCGCCATCGTTCGGTCTCGATTCGGATGTTTTTAGTTCGTTGCCGGATGTGGCGCCGTCTTCGGATACCTTTGCGCAGGGAGCAATTCTGGCTTCGATCGGTTTGCCGGGACAGTCACAGCCTTTCACTCCGGCAGTCTGGGGCGATCAATCGTACTGGAATCATGCTGCCGGTAACGTGCTGGTCTGGAGCGCCATCATTGTAGTAGGACTGGCTGTTCCGGTAGCGGCTTTTGCCGCATCTTTTCAGAACATTCCCTACAAAGAAAACGACCGCACTTGGATTTGGGAGTACAGCGTCAATATCGGCGGGAAAAAGCACACCGCGGAACTTCAGGGCGCATATATCCCTGAAGGGGTTGAATGGGAAATGCGCATCTCAAAAAAGGGTGAGTATACCGATTTCCTCTGGTACAATGGGCAATCAAATCTTGGGGGAACCGAGGGATACTGGATTATGAAGGAAAACCCGTCGAAGCCCAATGACCTGCTTCGAATTGATTGGGAACGTGATCCCTATGAACAGACCAACGAGATTAAGTACACGAATATCAAACCGGGCGGACCGGAGAACGGCGGGTATATCCGTACAAGTGTTACCAACGATACGCCTTACGATGCTTCTTGGGACATTTATAACAAGGGGCAAGATAACCACACTTATATTGAATGGAACCGTTCGACAGAAAAGGGCCGGGTCAAAGACTCGAAACGCTTTAGCGATAGCCAGTGGCATTGCTGGGGCAGCGATCACAAGAATCTCGATGTGTGCCCGTGATGTAGCATAGTCTGGCCATAGTATTGGATGAAGAGGGCCGCTCGTATGAGCGGCCCTCTTGCTATCATTTTGCGGTTCGCTTTCCAGCTTCAGCTTTGGCTCGTTTCATCTTTTCCGGCGTGACCCGTTCCCCGGTTTCATAGTATAGTTTCATACCGATAGCCACATCGCTAATTCTGCTTTCGATAAACCTTTTAAGCAGGATTGTATTCAGCATTTGACCGAACGCTCCCCATCGCATAACGTAAATCAACGAAGTGGTCAATCTGGTGGTGCGGTCTCCGTTATCTTCTATTGAGTAGCGGAACCATGCTTTTTTGAACGGGAAAGGGGGCCCGGCGTTGCCGCGATGCAGGCGGATCAATATTCCATACCCCTCGTTCCATTCCTCGACTGTCTCATCAATTGCGCTGGTTTTGCCCTGATATACTTTACGGCTGGCTCCAATCCCTTCCTGTTGCGCCGTAGTGATTTGTGTGTCGATCACGCCAGGTACGTAGTTATGGGCCAGCGAGAGATCGCGTAGTAATTCCCATGCCCTTTCTCTTTGGATCGAGGAAATTACCTGGGCGGATACCACGTTCGATGATTGGCTGGCGACAGGATTTATCATTTCTTTTAAACTATACTATTTGCCAGATGCCGGTCAAGTCTTCGGCCAGCTTGCGTCAATTACGCTGGCAGCGTACACTAATAGCATCGTAGTTGCAAAAGGGAGAGAAGCGTTTTTCAGAAACAGTTCTCCCTTCGCAGGAATTGCAAAGTGACTTGATGGGTAATATAATGCAGAGTAAGCTCAAATAGAATTGGAGGTAATGACATGAAAAAATTACTGGTTGTTGTGCTGGTGCTCTCTCTTGTGATGATAGCTTGTACTTCGGATGATGAATGTACTTGCCCGGATACATCGGAAAGAGAGGCTGAGCTGGAGGCAAAGATCGCTGAACTGGAAACGAGAATAGAAATAGGCGATCCCAAGTGCGAAGCGAAAGTGAATGACCTGGAGAAAACAATAACCTCTCTGGAATGGAAGCTGGAGGAAGCGATAAAAGCTGCTCAGGAATCTGAGGTAGAGCCTTCCCCGACTCCTTCACCGACTGCTGAACCTATTCCCACCTCCACTCCTACCCCCACACCAACCCCTACGGCCACGGTTACACCTACCCCTACCCCCAGTCCTACTCCATCACCGGAGCCGACGATCTCGGGAACTCCGGATGCCATGGTGTATTCTGATAAGCTGAGCTACAGGGAAGGTCCGGATACCGCGTATGACAATATCGGGCACTTTGATACCCTCGATAATCTGTACATACTGGGCCATTTCAGTGATTGCCGCTGGTTGAAAGTAACCACTGCGGACGAGAAGACCGGCTGGATTCTCAGTCAAAATGCATTCGTCCGGTATTTGAAACCACTGAATGAATGCCGTAATCTTCCTGCCGGAACTTTCCGTCCGTTCACCGGGATTACCGAATCAAATATTCAGGATAATGGTAGTGGTGAATTCTCGCTGGATAACGACCTCGATATTGATGTGTTTATCGTGCTGAGCGATTCCGCCAGCGATGAGCAATTGGTTGCCTACGTTCGTAGCGGGGAGTCAGTTGTGGCAAGATCTGTAGAAGATGGTGATTATAACTTCTACTTCACCGCTGGCAATGAATGGGATGGTGAAGCTAAGGAGTTCACCCAGCAAGTGGAATACAGGCGCTTCTGGTATGTTCCCAGTTTTTCGACAACTTCCGATACACATACCAACGTGAGCATCACTCTGACTCACGGAACTAACGGAGAGGTTCCCGGATCACAAATAGATCCCGCTCAGTTCCCGGATACCGGAAATTGAAGGTTTAAGACGAGGGTAGTTCAATGAGGATTTTCAGTAAATTATGGATCGTGCTTCTGGCAGTTTCGCTGCTGGCGTCATCGCTTTTAGCAGCATGCTCTTCCAATAAGGAAACCCCGACACCGGCAGCAAGTCCGACTCCAACAGCTGATACCACTCCGATTCCAGTAGCTCCACTTTGGACAGGAGATTCCATTGTTCACACCCAATCCGGAGCAGTTAAAGGATTTGAAGATGAATCCGATACCTGGGTATGGAAGGCAATGCCCTTTGCCAAGCCGCCTGTGGGCGAATTGCGCTGGAAAGCACCTCGCGATCCTGAACCCTGGGAAGGTGTCCGGGAAAATGAGGATTTCTGCGATATGTGCATTCAATACAATCCGCTTGCGGGAGAGGATATCTGGGGAAGCGAGGATTGCCTGTATTTGAATGTGTGGCGTCCTCAATCAGAAGAGACTGATCTGTCGGTATATGTATGGATACATGGTGGAGGAAACACTATCGGATCGGCCAATCAAACGCCAACATACATGGGCGCAAACTTGGCAAGCAAATCAAATATGGTATTCGTTTCCATGAATTATCGGCTCGGCCCATTTGGCTGGTTCACCCACCCGTCACTTAGAACCGGTGACGCGCTCGATGATTCCGGCAATTATGGCACTCTGGATATTATCAAAGCGCTGGAATGGATACAGGAGAATATTGAATCGTTCGGTGGAAATCCAGATAAAGTCATCGTAACCGGGGAGTCTGCAGGAGCCATGAATGTTTTTTCTCTCCTGGCTTCTCCAGTTGCTGAGAATCTTTTCAGCACCGCACTGATACAAAGTGGCATGACATCTTCGCTATCAATGGAGTACGGTGAAGAAAGCGCTCAAAATACCATCACTACAATGCTGGTAAATGACGGAACCTCATCTGATTCAACGAAGGCTGAAACTGATCTTAATGGCATGTCCGATACTGAAATTCAGGCATATCTAAAATCAAAATCCCCTGATGAGATCATGGCATGCTATAAGAAAACAGGCTTTGGGATGATTGATTCCCCCTTCATTTTCGAAGATGGGGTAGTGGTTGTTGATAACGGAATGGACTCATTTGACGATGGCTCCTATCCCAACAAAGTTCCCATTATGATCGGCAGTAACAAAGAAGAGCTTAAGATGTTCCTGTTCATGAATGAAGAACTTGTTGAAAATACTGACTTGTACCAGATTGTGACTTCCTATGGGAGCGACCTGTGGAAGGTCAACGGAGTTGACGACGTAACCAGGAAATTGAGTTCACACCCCGATCAGCCCGATGTGTTCGCTTATCAGTTTAACTGGGGAGCATATCAGGAGGACGGCAGTAGTCCGATTCCTGCCCCGTACGATTTGACGGTGGGCACAGCCCATTCTCTGGATGTTCCCTTTTTCTTAGGTAATCCCACATTCAATGTTTTCATGACAGACTGGGTGTTCACCGAAGAAAATCGCCCGGGGAGGGAAGCTCTCACCGAAGCCATGATGTCATATACATCCCAATTTGCCCGTACCGGGAACCCAAACGGCTCCGGCCTGACGGAATGGAAACCCTGGCAAAATGGCACAGATCAACCCAAATGCCTTTTGTTTGACGCTGATCTTAATAATGCCATAATCGGGATGTCAACCGAGGAACTCACAATTGAGAGTGTCATAGATTCAATGAAATCCGAAGTCGAGGAACCGCTTTTCTCTCAAGCTGTTGAATTCATTAATGGCGAATGGACAGTTTCACATTTACTGGAAGATGTTGATGTTGAGTCCACGCCTCAATCAACAATCGAATCTACCCCGGTACCAACAGACTTGCCTGAATCATCTCCGACACCGGAACCTGGCGAACCAGTGGAAAGTGCTTTCATTAACACGTATAATGTTCGCTATGAAAATGAGGGTGCCACAGAAGATACGGTATGGACCATCTCCAGATCTGGCGAAGAAACCATCGACGGGGTTGATTGCTACATTGCGGAAATAGAATTTGATAGTAATCCTGAACGTTTTCGTTATGTGGAAATGCTGAGCGCGGATGTTCCCCTGACAGTCACAGGTATGACCACTTGGGTAGACAAAGCCACGTCGCAACCAGTAAAAGCGGATTCCGACTCAACCGCTATGGGATTTGCAACGACTGCAACTACTGCTTTTACATATGATGGCGACTACGGAGCACCATTCTCTGAGGGGAAAACGTGGTCGTACGAGATGGTTAGTACGCCAAGTATGGGGCCGGAAATGACCAGCAGTTGGACCGCTGAAGTAGTCGGGATGGAAAACATCACTGTACCGGCAGGGACATTTGATTGTTACAAATTGGTACATTCGAGTGATTCCGGTGATACCAATGTAGAGTGGTGGGCAACAATCGACGGTACCGATGTTGCCGTCAAAATGATCGACGAAGCGAACTGGACTGGCACGGAAACCCGTGAGCTGGTTTCATATATCGGTGGTGGAGAGTGAGCAGGATTTCCGCTGTTTCCGATACTTATGAGTAGCTCTATTCTCGTTGACGGTTATTTTCATCAGGGCAGGCTCGGCATGCCGAGGCTCGATATCTTCAGGAATCCGATCGAAAGATTGTACCATTCTGGGTGATAGGATGCCTCGTAATTCCATTCCCGGTTTGACTTATCAAATACCAGCATTTCCGGTGAAAGGTGCGCTCTGGCGGTGTTGGAGTCTGCCGCCAGAAATCGGACTTCACCCGTTGACTCTTCGTACCCGTAAGCAACCACTGCGTGAGCCGCCTCGGCATCGCCTGTTTCCGAACGGCTCAACACAATAACTACAAGTACCGGGTCGCCATCCAGAAGCTCTTGCTTCATCCCTTCGCAGACTTTAGCAGGGTTGAGCGAACTGGTCTCCATTTGGGACATCAGCGAGGCAAGCACGTTATCCACCGCTTTTCGATTCTGCTGAATACCGGCCAGGTAACGAGAGATGTCCAGCGGGGTTGACTCGCATATCGAGTGCAAATCTGGCAGGAAGGATAATTTCTGCTTGAGATGGAACCAGCTTATCTCCATAGTGGTGATCGCCCAACACGAACCGGAACGCGCGGCGGGCAGGATCGCCGAAGATGGCATCCAGCACATGGCCCGGTCTATCAATCCGTCTGAACCGCAGAAAACCGGATTCTGCTCGCACCAGGAATCATCCTCGATTTCAAACGCTGTCAGGACGGTGCTGGTCCCGTCAGGAGATATCGTAACTGTGCTATCATCACCGTTCCCTCCCCACAAAAACACGCACAGGCAAATCAGCACGATCACCGTTACCACTAATGCGGGTATCAGTATTTTCTCGTTTTTGTGTTTGCTGGTCTTTTTCTTCTTCCGTGCCATCTTAGTTCCATTCAAAACTGAATTGATAGCGCATCGAGCAGTTTGAGCAATCCAATTGTAGCAGCGATTCCCAGTACCCAGGCGATAACCACCATCAACGCTGCGCCGAGTTTACCGACACTGGTGAATCTGGCAATAAGGATAATCAGCACAACGAGACCGATCAGAGGCCCGACATAGGGGATGAACCCCAGCAGGGCGGCGATGATGGATGCGATGATAAGTGATGCGAATGTTCCCTTTTTCCGCATTATCTTCATGGCGCACCAGAGAGGGCCGGCCACAAAGATGGTCTGGATTGCCAGACTGATCAGCAAAGCTCCCAGTGATGAAGTCAGTTCAAATGTGGTCATCCGTTGCAGTCCGTCGCCAAAAAAAGCGAACTTTGGATTTATCGTACAATACTGTTGAGGAGGCGTCAACGAACAAAAAAACCTCCCTCACGGTTAAGATGAACGGGCTTAAAGTTGCATAGGCGGCGATAGAGGCTTATAATGTTGGCAAATAAGCGAGTTAATATGAGCTATAAAATTGAGTTTGATTGGCGGATGAATTAATGGCAATGGAAGCCAAGCATGTAAGCATCCGCAGCAAAATCATCTTCTATATGCTGCTTGTCAGCCTCGTGCCGATAGTGATTGTTTCCGTGCTGGTCTATATCAACATGTCCGGCACCAGGGACAGCGTGAACAGTAGCGTCAATCAAAGCCGTGTACAATTACAGGCCGGGCTTGAGAAAGGGCGCGCCGCAATGGAGCAGAATAGCCTCGGATTTGACATGATCAATATGTCCGAATTGATGCTATCGCAGCTTTCATCGTACTTTACTGAAAGGGTGCAGGATATAAATGACTGGTCAAAGGATACGCGGGTTATTGATGCGCTCAGGGACGGGGGGAACGGGGAGGCCGGTGCTTTTATTAATCGGAATGTGGAACATAGCCTCATTATAGACCAGGCGAGTGTTTGTGATCTGGAAGGCAACACGGTAATTCAAACCTCGTCAGCAACCTCTCCCATCCAGCATTACAAGGATTGGTGGAAAGCGGCTGTGGATGGTCAATTGTATGTTGGCGATTTGATCCGGCCAACGGATATTGATGCTTTTTCAGTTCAGGTAGGAATACCGGTTGTAGACCCCGAAAACGGTGAATTGGTAGGTGCACTTGAAGCCACTTTATTGATGAGCCCCGATCATATCGCTGATACATGGGGAGGTAGAATCCCTGGGGGGAGTATTTTACTTGTTGACCGTAATTGTGAACTGATTGCTGATTCCTCCGATCTGGAACGTCACTTGCAGGATGATCCGTACTGGAGCCGGGCCGAACAGAAGGCGATTGAACAACTTGAAAAGGAAGATGTTGATAACGGGTATGTAGAGGAGAGTGATGAAGCAGTAGTGTTTTCCCGTTGGGTTTCCGATGAAAAATCGGCGGAGTACTTCAATGGTACTGAAGCTCCGGATTTTGGCTGGGCGATTATGATAAGAATGCCCGCCAGTGTTGCATTTGCCCCATTTGAAGCCATTGATGCTGATAATATCCTGGGAGACATGGAGAAGCTGGAAGCGGATGTTGATAGTGATACTTCCAGTGTACTCATATTTCTTATGGTGATTCTGGTGCTGGTGGGCATGGTGGTTTCAGTGATGGCTATCTGGATCAGTCGGGGACTTACAGATCCAATTGTGAAACTTCACCGGGGTGTTTTAGAGGTTATAAATGGAAACCGGGATCACAAAGTTGGCAGTGAAGCTAATGATGAAATTGGCCAGCTGTCCCGTGCCTTTGACGAAATGACCGCTGCCGAAAACAGGGCTCAGGCGCATTTGAAGAACTATAGTAAAAGTCTCGAGAGAATGGTGGAGAACAGGACACAGTATTTGCAGGATGAAGTTGCCGTGCGTGAGCGGACTGAGGAGGAACTTCGGGCGGCTAATGCACAGCTTCAGCAAGCTCACGAGGAACTCAAGACCAGCGAAGAACAGCTCATGCAATCTGCGAAACTGGCAGCAGTGGGGCAACTGGTATCCGGTGTTGCTCACGAGGTGAACAATCCGCTGATGGCAATTTTGGGTAACACGGAATTGCTGTTGAAGAAAATGCAAACTGAAGATGAGCGTTCCCAGAAGCGCTTGCAGCGAATACATAACGAAACCAATCGTGCCATCACTATTGTGCGCAATCTCCTTTCATTTGCCCGAAAGCAGGAATCGGAGAAGGTGCCTGTTTCGGTCAATGAGAGCCTTGAAAGCGTAGTCCAGTTGCGCTCCTATGAAATGTCTCTGGAGAATATTGATATAGAGACGGACCTTGCTCCCGATCTTCCCGATATTATGGGTGATCACCAGCAGTTGCAGCAGGTGTTTTTGAATTTGCTGATCAATGCGGAGCAGGCCATCAAAAGAAATAGTGAAAGCGGAAAAGTCATTATTCGGACAGAGCCGGCTGGCAAAAGGAAGGTGCGCGTAACATTCACTGATGATGGGCCGGGGATACCAGATGAAATTCAGGGGCGCATTTTCGAACCGTTCTTCACCACCAAGGATGTTGGAGAAGGCACTGGATTGGGATTGAGCATTTGCTATGGAATAATTGAGGACCACAAAGGGAATATAACAGCGAAGAGCAACGAAGGAAATGGAGCAACTTTTACGATTGAGTTCCCCGTGGCTCCAAAGTCGGCGAAGAAGTCATCTTGAGTCAGGTACCGGTTTGTGGGATTTATGAATAAGGCAGTGCAGAAACAGATTGAAAGGGAGGTTTAGCGTGAGTGGAAAAGGATTCATATTAGTAGTGGATGATGAGGAATCAGTGCGTGAAGTTGTTTCTGAGGCATTGGAAGACGCGGGCTATTTTGTGACTACTGCAGAAGGTGGATGGGAGGCGCTTGATCTGCTCAGCGGGGCGAACTTCGATCTGATGTTTTTAGATATTAAAATGCCGGGAATGAGCGGTCAACAGGTGATGGACAGGGTGAAGATTGAAAGGCCTGATCTGCCTGTAGTGATGCTGACGGCAGTGGCAGGGCGTGGTTCAGAAGTTGAATTCAGACAGCGAGGGGCAGTGGATTACCTGAGGAAACCGTGCAGTATGGAAATGGTAGTGGCAACGGCAGATCGAATTTTGCAGACAGAAAGGTAGCAAAACCGGAATCTCTCATGATAGAATTGACGGCCGATTGATAAGCTGGAATGTGCTTATTAGCTGTTTGAATATCTTAAGGAAACGGGCTGAGGAAAGGAGAAGTTACCATGTCGCTTTTTGGGAAACCGGATATTGATAAGCTAAAAACAAACAAAAATGTTAAGGGATTGAGCAAAGCGCTAAAGGACAAAGACTGGAGGGTACGCAGAAAGGCTGCTCTGGCGCTGAGTAACATCGGAGATGAGCGGGCAGTGGAGCCACTCATCGATGCTCTCAAGGATGAGGACACAATTGTACATCTTTGGGCTGCCAAGGCGTTGGGGAAGATCGAAGATGAGCGGGCAGTGGAGCCGCTTATTGATGCACTCAAAGATGAAGACCAGCATGTGCGCTATTCTGCCGCCTGGGCGCTGGGGAAGATCAAAGACGCGCGAGCAGTGGAACCTCTCATTTTTGCCCTCAAGGATGAAGACCAGAATGTGCGCTATTCTGCTGCGCCTGCTCTGGGTGACATAGGCGACGCGCGGGCAGTGGAGCCGCTTATCGATGCCGTTAAATCCGAAGACGAAATTATGCGTCTTTGGGCTGCCAGGGCGCTGGGAAACATCGGAGATGAGCGGGCAGTGGAACCGCTCATCGCTGCCGTTAAATCCAATGATTCGAGTGTGCGTCTTTGGGCTGCCAGGGCGCTGGGTAAGATCGGAGATGAGCGAGTAGTGGAGCCTCTCATCGCTGCTCTCAATGATGAAGACCAGAATGTGCGCTACTCCGCTGCCTGGGCACTGGGGGAAATTGGCAGACCGGCAGTGGAACCTCTGATTGACGCTCTCAAGGACAAAGAGAGTGTACGCGAGGCTGCCATTAGTGCACTGGAGGCTATAACAAGCCAGAAATTTGGCAATGACTCAGCCCGATGGCGACAGTGGGCCCAGGAGCACAAATAAGCATTATAGCTGACTGCTTTTTGGACAGGGATTACCACATCTGCTTTGAGCGAACTCGCTTTTGGCAGCCAGCTTTAGCTTGTCTGTTCCAATTCAGCGAAATGCCGTGTCCAGTGTTGCGCATAAGATAGCAGGAGTTTATAATATCAATACAATGATTTCTGGTTTGTGATCGAACGGTGTGTTTGAGTGAGGTAGAATTATGCCTTTTTGCCGAAGATGTGGAGGACCTGTTCAACAGAATGAAAAGTGTCCTAAGTGTGGATTGATGGGGGAAGAAGAACAGTGGTTGACGTCTCCCGGAGCCACGGAAGAGACGCTGCGCTTTATATTCGAATCTATCGTTGATGGGATGATAGTAGTCGATTTAGAAGGCAACGTTATTGAAGTTAATGAGGCTATGCTGCAATTGGGAGGATTTGCTGACAAGAAAGAATTGTTGGGTAAATCAGGTTTTTCTTTTGTCGATGAAGCATTTATTCCCATATTGATGGATGAATTGAACAAGGTGATAAAAGAGGGCCGAGCCGGGCCGGTTGAGTATGTAGCCCAAGGGGGTGATATGAAGGCATTCACTGGCGAGGCAATTGGCTCATTGGTGCGAGATTCATCTGGAAATCCAAAGGGAGCCATTGTGGTTATCAGGGATATTTCAGAGAGGAAACATGCTGAAGAGAAACTCATGGCAGCCCATGCACAGCTTCAGGATGCGCATGAACAACTCAAGGCCAGTCAGGAACAGCTTATCCAATCGGCTAAAATGGCAGCGGTGGGGCAACTGGTTTCCGGCGTTGCTCACGAGGTGAACAACCCGCTGATGGCGATTGCTGGCTATGCGGAGATGCTTTTGAAGAAAGCGGAGGATGAGTCTTCTCAGAGGCGCTTGCAAAGGCTGCATGGCGAAACCACCCGTGCCATTGCCATTGTACAAAACCTGCTTTCCTTTGCACGCAAACGGGAATTGGAGAAAGTGCCTGTGTCGGTTAATGAAAACCTCGAAAGCGTGATCCAGTTGCGTGCTTATGAGATGTCACTGGAGAATATTGAAATAGAGACTGACTTTGCACCTGATATTCCCACTGCAATGGGTGATTTCCAGCAATTGCAACAGGTATTTCTGAACCTGCTGATCAATGCAGAGCAGGCCATAAAGGGAGCTAGTGACAGCGGGAAAGTAGTTATCCGGACCCGACAGGCTGATGGCAGAACACGGGTAACGTTTGTTGATGATGGGCCGGGGATACCGGAGGAAGCTCAAAGCCGGATTTTTGAACCTTTCTTCACTACCAAAGGAGATGGAGAAGGGACAGGGCTGGGGCTGAGCATTTGCTATGGGATAATAGAGGATCACGGTGGGAAGATAACAGTGGAGAGCAAGGAAGGGCAGGGAACGGCTTTCACGATTGAGCTTCCCGTGGCTCCGGGGTCGGGAGGGGGTTTATCTTGAGTCAATGGGGTTTATGAATAAGGCGATGCCGTAACAGACTGAAAGGGAGATTTCATATGAGCGGAAAGGAATTTATATTGGTAGTGGATGATGAGGAATCGATACGTGAGGTTGTTGCCGAGGCACTGGAAGACGCAGGCTATTATGTGACTACCGCAGGAGGTGGATGGGAGGCGCTTGACCTGCTCAGTGGGACGAGTTTCGACCTGATGTTTTTGGATATAATGATGCCGGGGATAAGTGGTCAGCAGGTGATGGACCGCGTAAAGATTGAAAGACCTGAGTTGCCGGTAGTGATGTTGACAGCGGTAGCAGGTAGTGGTTCGGAAGCTGAATTCAGGCAGCGTGGGGCGGCGGATTATATGAGGAAACCATGCAGTATGGAAACGGTGGTGGCAACGGCCGTTCGAGTCTTGCAGAGTAGAAAGTAGCAGTGGGGAATCTATCGCAGAGGCTGGGGCCAGGTGGCTCCGGCCTTTTTTTGACTTTGTAAAACTAGTTTATTGTGCTATTATATCTGCACAAGGGCATGTGGAAGTGGTTAGGGAAAAGTTTGACACGATAACCTGTCGGATGCCCGTAAAGGAGAGAGATGAATATCTACGTAGGAAACATGTCATACAACACGACCGAGAGAGAACTGGAGGAACTGTTTGCAGAGTTTGGCGCTGTATCGAGCGCCAGAGTCATTACAGATAAGTACACAGGCAGGGCAAAGGGATTTGGTTTTGTTGAAATGGAAAACCAGTCAGAGGCTGAAGAAGCAATCAGGCAACTGAACGAAAAGGAAGTGGGCGGAAGAAACATCAGGGTCAATGAAGCAAAACCAAGGGAGGATCGTCCCTCTCGGTATTAGAACTATTTTGCTGCTTAAACTTAAAAAAGAAAAGGCCGGAGGTTCTTTGGAGCTTCCAGTTTGTTTCAGGATAGTTTCAACAAGGCTGGAGCCACTTGGCTCCAGCCTTGTCTTTTGAACCCTTACCCCCAATCGTGATACAATAAATTTGGAATGCCTTTTAGTTTTCACTTTGTTACTTGAAAACTCATGGCTTCAAAACAGGAGGAACAATCCATGCCGTATTTTGATAAGGATTTCGATAAGTTTAAAGGGTCAGCGGATTACGTTGCCTCGGCGCCACTCAAAAACGCCGTTAACGTTTCAATCGCACTGGGGCGGCCATTGCTGATCCGCGGTGAACCGGGAACCGGTAAAACCATGCTGGCTCACTCGATAGCGAAGGGACTGGAGAAAACACTCCTCGTCTGGAATATCAAGTCGACTACCAAAGCTCAGGAAGGACTCTACGTTTATGATACTGTTCAGCGGTTGAACGACAGCCGCTTTGGCGATAAGGATATTTCCGATATCAACCAGTATATCAACTTGGGCAAGCTCGGCGAGGCGTTCGATGTCGATGAGCAGGTGGTGCTGTTGATCGACGAGATCGACAAGGCTGACCTTGAGTTTCCGAATGATCTTTTGAATGAACTGGACGTGATGACCTTCTACATTCCAGAAACCAAGCAGACTATTACTGCCAAGCACCGGCCTATCATGATCGTCACTTCCAACGCGGAAAAGGAACTCCCGGATGCCTTCCTGCGCCGCTGCGTGTTCCATTACATTGATTTCCCGGATAAAGAGGGAATGGAGGAAATCGTCCACGTCCACTATCCGGATGTGGAAAAGAATCTACTCAAGGAAGCCTTAAAGGTCTTCTATGCCCTGAGGAACGTGGATGAGTTCCGAAAGAAGCCTTCCACCAGCGAGCTGCTGGACTGGCTGCAGGCCTTGATGATCGGCGGCATCCCCCACGATAAGATATCTGAAGAGATTCCCTTCATCGGAACCCTGCTCAAAAAAGAAGTGGACTACGAATATTTCAATACGGCCTACTCGGGGCAGGCGAGCAGCAGTGGCCGGAACGTCCGCTGGAGATATTAGAAAGCAATCAGTTGTCAGTTAAGGAGATGGAGAAACTGATTACTGAAGACCGAGTGCTTATAATTTAAAAAGGTGTTCACTGAATTTTTCTACACCCTCAAGAGGAAAGGCGTTCCCGTCACACTTACAGAGTGGATGACGCTGATGCAGGCGCTCTCTAACGGGTACATCTCGAATCTTGAGGAATTCTACTTTCTGGCTCGGGCCGTTCTGGTCAAGAGCGAGACCTTCTTCGATCCGTATGACCTTGCTTTTCAGGAATATTTCCAGGGTATCGAAACCCCGGATGCGATTCGTGATGAGATACTGGAATGGCTCAAGGACCCCGATAATGTTGCCAGTATCGAAGACCTTTTCACCAAAGAGGAGATGGCCCAGTTTGATGAATGGGATCTCGATGAGCTCATTAAGGAACTTGAGAAAAGGCTCAAAGAGCAGACCGAACAGCATGACGGTGGCGGATACTGGGTCGGTCGGGGTGGTACCAGTCCTTTCGGCCACGGCGGAAGCCACCCGGCAGGCATCAGGATCGGGGGTGAGTCACGGGGCCGGGGTGCGGTTCAGATCGCCCAGAAAAGAAAGTACAAAGGGTACCGCAACGATATGGTCCTCGATGTTCGTCAGATAAAAGTTGCTTTGAGAGGACTGCGCCAGCTTGGTCGAATCGGGCCCGAAGAGGAACTGGATATCGATGGCACCATCGATGCTACCGCTCGCAATGCCGGGGATATCGACCTCAAATGGATACGCAGCCGGGTCAATTCCACCAAGCTCATTTTGATGATGGATACCGGCGGTTCGATGATTCCCTATGCCCGGATGTGCTCGCGGCTTTTCACGGCGGCGCATTCGGTTTCACATTTCAAGGATTTTAAATTTTTCTATTTCCACAATTGTGTGTACGATAATGTGTACCAGGATATCGAACACGAAGAAGGAATCCCTACCGAGTGGCTCTTCCGCAATTTTGGTTCCGATTACAAAATAGTGATGGTCGGTGATGCCCGCATGGCTACCCCTGAGTTGACCCATCGATATGGAGCCATCTACTATTACGAACGGAATGAGATACCGGGACTTTATCGTCTGCAGCAGATCGCAGATCACTTCACTCATTGCGTATGGCTCAATCCGGAGGATGAGCGGTTCTGGCAGCATCCCACGGTGCAGATGGTTGGTCAAGTCTTTCCCATGTACCAGTTGACGCTGGAGGGATTGGGCGAAGCTATTCGAACACTGAACGTAAAAAAATAGGACAATGATGAGTGAATTCGTAAAGAAGCTCAATCAGGTTTCTCATGGGGCTGGCCATACTATAGGATTCGGAGCAGTCAGCAAACCCAAAACCACTCCGATGCTACTGATTGCCCGCCTGACAAGTATGGATGAAGACTCATCAACTGCTGCTGTTTCCGGCAAAGTGGATGCGCTGCTCTATGATATAAAGGATAGCGCAGGTCAGGCATACACTCTTGCCAAGCTTGCCGAGAACGATGACAAAATCCCCTGGGGCGTGCGTTTGCAGAAGGCCAGTATTGAAGGGATAAACAGGCTGGCGGAGGCTGGCTGCGATTTTGTGATACTCGATCCCGAGGCGGCGGCGGGTGTTCTTCAGGAAGAAACGATGGGCAAGGTGCTGGAGGCTGGCGTGGCACTCGGGGATGGCCTGGTTCGGGCCATTGGTCAGCTATCGGTTGATGCCCTGCTCCTGACG